>CADCUU010000023.1 GCA_902805995.1 uncultured Rubellimicrobium sp. | reverse complement strand
AAGAAGGTGATGGCGAACCAGACCGTGAAGTTCGTCACGTTGGCTGCGAGGTTGTTGGCCAGGACACTGTAGAAGGTGCGCATCACGGTCGTCCCATGCTGGTGGCCGGCCACGCCCCGAGGCCCGGCGGTGCACTATGTTATCCTCGGAGGAGGACGAAGTCTGTCGGTGATGTTGGCGGGCGGCATGGGACGTGGCTTCGAGGCGTGGACGGTTCCGGTCCTGCGCTAGCCCTGCCACGCCTGTCCTGCCTGGGGCAACGGCCCACGGATCGTGCACATTGAAAAGCGCACCGGCATCTAATAGTCCCGTCGCATGATCACCCAGAAGATGAAGTATGCGCTCAAGGCCTTGATCGTGCTTGCCGACGAAAAGGCCGGCAACGGGCGGGCGCTGCGTATCGAGGAGATCGCCAAGCGGTCGGGAACGCCCAAGCGCTTCCTGGAGCAGATCCTTCTGGAGATCCGCAACGCGGGCATCGTGTCCTCCATCCGGGGCCGGTCGGGTGGCTACATCTTGGACAAGGACCCGACCACCGTTCAACTGTCCGAACTGCTGCGGCTGATCGACGGGCCCATGGCCCCCCTGCCCTGCCTGTCGCAGCGTCACTACGCCCGATGCGAGGACTGCACCGACGAGGAGACCTGCCGCATCCGCCGGGTCTTTGCCGAGGTGTTCTGGAGTTACCTCGTGCTGATCGAATCGCTGAGCCTGGCCGATCTCGTCCGGTCCCCTGGGGCAGCCGCGCAGGTCTTCGCCGCCTGAGAATCCGCCTAAGTACCTGATTTCGCATCTCTGGATCCGCTGATCGGCCAGCTTCTGCCGATCGCGCTTAATCACGACCTTCCATGTAGATTTTTTCCTCTTGCCATTCACGACAACCGTACTCGATATTCGGCTCAACGCGGCCACGGACCGCGACTGGATCAACAAGGAGCCTACAATGCGACCTGCATCCCCCGCTTCGCGGACCGTCTCTCTGCATGCCATCGCCAAGTGGTTCGGGGCCGGCGCGCACCGGCGCGAGATTGCCCTGGGGCTGCTTATTGCCGCGGGTGCCGCACTCGTCGCGCCGAGCGGCGCGGTGGCCCAGTCCACGCTGCTCAACGTCTCCTACGATCCGACGCGGGAGCTGTATCGCGAGGTCAACGACGCATTCTCCGCCTGGTGGGAGGCGCAGGGCAACGAGCCCGTGTCGATCGAGGCGAGCCATGGCGGCTCGGGCTCTCAGGCGCGGGCGGTGATCGACGGGCTCGCGGCCGACGTGGTGACGTTGGCGCTGGCCTCGGACATCGACGCCATCGCCCAGAACACCGACCTAATCCCCGAGGACTGGCAGTCGCGCCTGCCGCACAACTCCTCGCCCTACACCTCCACTATCGTCTTCCTGGTCCGCGAAGGAAACCCGGAGGGCATCCAGGACTGGGGCGACCTCGTGAAGGAAGGCGTGGAGGTCATCACGCCCAATCCCAAGACCTCCGGCGGCGCGCGCTGGAACTACCTCGCCGCCTGGGCCTGGGCGGAGGCTAACGGGCAGGACCCGCAGGCTTTCGTGGGCGAGCTTTACCGCCATGTGCCGGTGCTCGACAGCGGCGCGCGCGGAGCGACCACGACCTTCTCGCAGCGCGGTATCGGCGACGTGCTCCTGGCCTGGGAAAACGAGGCTTTCCTCGCGCTTCAGGAGCTAGGCGACGACCAGTTCGACATCGTCGTGCCTTCGGTCTCGGTCCTGGCGGAGCCGCCGGTGGCCATCGTGGACGGAAACCTCGCCGATGATGCGGAGCGCGCACTGGCGCAGGCTTATCTCGAATTCCTCTACACCCCCGAGGCGCAGGCGCTGGTCTACAAGCACGGCTATCGGGGCTGGGACGCCTCGGCTGCCGACCCCGCCGACGTGGAGCGCTTCCCGGATCTGGAACTCGTCTCCATCGAGGCGTTCGGCGGCTGGGCCCAGGCGCAGCCCGAGCACTTCGGCGACGGCGGGATCTTCGACCAGATCTACGAGGGTGAGAATTGAGCCGAACGCTCACTTTTCGGCCCTCATCCCCCCTTCCGGGGTGGGGGCTCGCCACCGGGATCACGGTGACGCTTTTGTCGCTCGTGGTCCTTTTGCCCATCGGGGCGCTCCTGCTGCGGGCGGCCCAGGTCGGACCCTTGGAGCTGTGGGACGTCATCTCGCGGGAGCGGACGCTGGCGGCGCTGCTCCTGTCCTTCCGGGCGGCGCTGGTGGCGGCCGTGTTCAACCTGTTCTTCGGGCTCGCGCTGGCCTGGGTCCTCGTTCGGTACGAGTTCCCGGGGCGGCGCCTCGTGGATGCGGCGGTGGACTTGCCCTTTGCGCTTCCCACGGCGGTGGCGGGGATCGCGCTCACGGCCCTTTACGCGCCCAACGGCGCCATCGGGGGTCCACTTCAGGAGACCTTCGGCCTCCGCATCGCGTATACGGAGGTCGGGATCTGGATCGCGCTCGTCTTCGTGGGCCTGCCTTTCGTGGTGCGGACCGTGCAGCCGGTCATCCAGGAGATCGAGCGCGAGGTCGAGGAAGCCTCGGCCACGCTCGGCGCCTCGCGCGCGTTCACGCTGCGCCGCGTGATCCTGCCGATGCTGCTGCCCGCCCTACTGACCGGCTTCGCGCTCTCTCTCGCCCGTGCGGTCGGGGAATACGGGTCGGTCATCTTCATCGCCGGGAACATCCCCAAGGTGACCGAGATCGCACCGCTTCTCATCGTCATCCGGCTTGAGGAGTTCGACTACAACGGCGCTGTGGCCATCGCGCTCGCGATGCTCGCCATTTCTTTCGCGCTCCTCCTCCTGATCAACCTGATCCAGGTCTGGAGCCGCCGCATGACCAACGGAGGCTGACCCATGACCGAGGCGACGATCCTCCCCCCGCCCGGCCGCATCCTCCGCCGCGCCGTCCGCCCTACCGAGGAGCCCCGCTGGCTCCGCTGGACGTTGACCGGCACGGTGCTGGCGATCCTCGGGGTGCTCGTGCTCGCCCCGCTGGCCGCGGTCCTCATCGAGGCGCTGAAGGACGGCTGGCAGTTTGCGGCGACATCGCTTGGCGACAGCGACGCGCAGGCGGCCATCCGGCTCACCCTGATCGTCGCGGCGGTCGCGGTGCCTCTGAACGCGGTGTTCGGGATCGCGGCGGCGTGGCTCCTGACCAAGTTCCGCTGGCGCGGCAAGGCGTGGCTCATCACGCTCATCGACCTGCCCTTCTCCGTCTCGCCCGTCGTGGCGGGGCTTTGCATCGTGCTGCTGTTCGGCGCGAACTCCGCCATGGGCGGATGGCTGGTGGCGAACGGCTATCCGGTCGTCTTCGCGCTGCCGGGGATTATCCTGGCCACGATGTTCATCACCTTTCCCTTCGTCGCCCGCGAGCTCGTGCCGCTGATGACGGAACAGGGCACCAGCGAGGAGGAAGCCGCGCTGACCCTGGGCGCCTCCGGCTGGCGGATGTTCTGGACGGTGACGCTGCCCAACATCCGCTGGGCGCTCCTGTACGGCGTGCTGCTCAGCAACGCGCGCGCGATGGGGGAGTTCGGGGCCGTCGCCGTCGTGTCAGGCAAGATCAGGGGCGTGACCGCGACTATGCCCATCATGATCGAGATGCTCTACAACGAGTACCTTTCCGTCGCGGCCTTCACGATGGCGGCGCTGCTGACGCTGCTCGCCCTTGTCACGCTTCTTCTCAAGACCCTGCTCGAATGGCGCTTCGCCGATCATCTCGCCGCCTCGGGGCGGCACTAGGAGAACCCCATGCACATCGAGATCGACGAGATCGCCAAGACTTTCGGTGCGACCGCGGCGCTCCATCCCGTCTCGCTCGCCATTCCCTCGGGGGCGCTGGTGGCGCTCCTCGGGCCGTCGGGGTCGGGCAAGACCACGCTCCTGCGCATCCTGGGCGGGCTGGAGGAGCCGGTGCAGGGGCGCGTCCTGTTCGACGGAGTGGACGCGACGGGCCTGCGGGTGCAGGAGCGTCGGGCGGGCTTCGTGTTCCAGCACTACGCGCTCTTCCGGCACATGACCGTCTTCGAGAATGTGGCCTATGGCCTGCGTGCCCGCCCTCGCGCGACCCGCCCCCCCAAGGCCGAGATCGCGCGCCGGGTCGCGCGGCTTCTGGACCTGATCCAGCTTCCCGACATCGCGGACCGCTATCCGTCCCAGCTTTCGGGCGGCCAGCGGCAGCGGGTGGCCCTGGCCCGCGCGCTTGCTATCGAGCCCAGGATGCTCCTGCTCGACGAGCCGTTCGGGGCGCTTGATGCCAAGGTCCGCAAGGAGTTGCGGCAGGGTCTGCGGGACATCCACGACACGACCGGCCTCACCACGATCTTCGTGACCCATGACCAGGAGGAGGCGATGGAACTCGCGGACCTCGTCGTCGTCATGTCGATGGGCCGCATCGAGCAGGTGGGCCGCCCCGCCGAGATCAAGGCCCGGCCCGCCACCCCCTTCGTCCGGGAGTTCGTCACGGCCTAGTTGTGGCCTGATCCCCCCAGCAGCCCGGCGCCGGCTGGGACTGGCGCATAGCCGTCCCGGAACGGACCTGCTACCACTAGGGGAAGCGGCCCGGGCAGTGGTCCCCGGGTCGCTGGGGGGCCGCGATGCAGATACCGCTTCTTGCTCCTTTGAGCCATCGGGAGCTTGGCGACCCGCAGAGCCTCGCGCGGGTCCTGCTGGACCGCATGACCGAAGGGGTGAGCCTCGCCCGCGAGGATGGAACGGTCGTCTACGCCAATCCGGCGCTGGAACGGCTCCTCGGTTATCGCCCGGGGGAGCTGGCCGGGCGCGCCGCTGCGGTGCAGGACGCCTTTTCGTCGGAGGAGAAGGCTGGCGTCATGGCCCGGGTGGCCGACGAGTTGCGAAGGTCCGGCTCCTGGATCGGGGAATGGCGCAGCCGCCGCAAGGATGAGAGCGCCGTCGCCACGCGGTCGCGCATCGCCCCGGTCGAACTGGGCGGCCAACGGCACTGGCTCTTTCTGCATGAGGACACCTCCGAGGAGGTCGCCGCCGCGCGCACACTCCGGGAAGAGCGCAGGAGGCTTCAGCTCGCGACGGGCGCGGGGGCGATCGGGATCTGGGATTGGGAGATCGCGACGGGGCGGATGACCTATTCCGACATCGCGCGCTCGATCTCCGGCCTGCCTGCGACGGGCGAGATCACCATCGACGATGTCCGGCGCACCGTTCACCCGGAGGACTACCCGCGCACCTCGGAGCAGGCCCGGCGCGCCGTCGATCCCGCGATCCGCGACCGGATCCCCTACGAATACCGCATCGTTCACCCGGACGGCTCGGTCCGCTGGATCGTCGCCCACGGGGAGGCCGTCTTCGAGGACGGGCCGGAGGGTCCGCGGGCGGTGCGGTACCTCGGCACCATCCAGGACGTGACGGAGCGCCGCGCGCTTGAGGAGGCCGAGCGCGACGTCGCCCAGCGGCTGCGGCTCGCCCTGGCGGCCAGCGGGCTGGGCGTCTGGGATCTGGATGTGGCGACCGGGCTTGTGACGGGCTCGCCGCAGCTTCATCTCCTTCTCGGCTTTCCCGAAGGCGCGCCCATCCGAGCCGAGGAGGCCAATGCTCGCTATGCGCCGGGCGAGCAGGAGCGGGTCTCGACCAAGGTGTTGGCCGATCTCGAACGGGGAGAAACCGCGGGCGAGGCAGAGTTCGGCTACCAGCACCCCGAGCAGGGATTGCGTTGGCTGCGGCTGCGCTACGAAATCCTCCTCGACGCGCAGGGTGCCCCCGTTCGGCTGATCGGGGTCGTGTCCGACGAGACGGAGCGCCGGCAGAGCGAGGAGCAGGTCCGCGCCAGCGAGGAGGAGCTTCGTGCGCTGGCCGACGCCCTGCCCCTCCTCGTGTCGTTCATCGGCCGCGACCAGCGCTACCGCTTCATGAACAGGGTCCACGAGCAATGGTTCGGCCGCCCGCGCGAGGAGATGCTGGGCCGCACGATCCGCGACGTCCTGGGTGAGGAGGCCTACGAGCCGCGCCGGGCACACATCCGGGCGGCGCTGCGGGGCGAGGCTAGCCGGGTCGAGGTCATGACCCCCGGACGGGATGGCCACCACCGCGACACCGAGGTGCATTACATTCCCCGGCACGACGCGGGCGGACGCGTCGATGGGGTCTATGCCGTCGTGCTGGACCTGACCGAGCAGAAGGGTGCGCAGCGTGCGCTTCAGCAGGCGCGCGAGGAGGCCGAGCGCGAGGCGGCCCGCACCGCCGCCATCCTGGGCCAGCTGGCCGAGGGCGTGATCGTCACCGATACCGAGGGCCGGATCACCTTCGTCAACGAGGCGGCGGCGCGTATCCATGGGGTGTCGCAGCTTGGCGTGACGCCGGACAGGTATACGGAAACCTACAACCTCCTCACCATGGAGGGGGAGCCCTACGCCCCCGAAGCGCTACCCCTGTCCCGCGCCGCCCTAAAGGGCGAGATCGTGGAGAACGTGCGATGGCGGATCGTCCGGCCCGATGGGACGGAGGTCATCGCGGTAGGCTCCGGCCGTCCGCTGAAGGGGCCTGACGGGCGGCGGATCGGGGCCGTGCTGACGTTGCGCGACGACACCGCCCGCGCCAAGGCCGAAGCCGAGTTGCGCCGTCTGAACTACGACCTGGAGGCGGAGGTGACCCAGCGCACCGCCGAGCGGGACCGCATCTGGCAGAACTCGAACGAGCTGATGGCAGTGTTCGGCTTCGACGGGCGACGCCGGGCCATCAACCCGGCCTGGTCGCGGATCCTCGGCCATGACGAGCAGATGCTGCTGTCCACGCCGTTCACCGAGATCACCCATCCCGAGGATCGTGGGCGTCTGGCGGGCATGGTGGAGCGGCTTCAGCGCGGGGAGCGCGTCACCGACTTCGAGGACCGGCTGCGGCACAAGGACGGCACCTACCGGACGGTGTCCTGGACGGGCGTGCCCGGCGAGGGAGTGTTCTACGCGATCGGACGCGATGTCACCGACCAGAGGCAGGCCGAACAGGCGCTTCGGCAGAGCCAGAAGATGGAAGCGCTGGGGCAACTCACTGGTGGTATCGCGCACGACTTCAACAACCTGCTCCAGGCGGTTCAGGGGAGCTTTGCCCTGATCCTGCGCAAGCCCGAAGATGCCGGGCGGGTCCAGCTCCTGGCCGAACAGGGGCTTCAGGCAACGCGGCGCGGCGGGAGCCTTGCGTCCCAGCTTCTGGCGTTTTCGCGGTCCCAGAAGCTGGAGGTGCAGGCCGTGCCGGTCGGGCGGGCGCTGGCCGGGATGCGGGACCTCTTACAGCGGAGCATTGGCCCGCTCGTCGGGGTGGTGCTGGAGGAGGCGGACCCGACGATCCTGGCCGAGGTCGACCCAACGCAGCTTGAGATGGCGGTGCTGAACCTCGCCATCAACGCACGAGATGCGATGCCCGAGGGAGGGACCGTCACCGTCTCGGCCGGAACGCGAACCATGGGCGCGGACCCGGACCTCGCTCCCGGGGACTATGTCGTCGTGGACGTCCGGGACACTGGCACGGGGATGCCGGAGGAGGTCGCCCAACGCGCCTTTGAGCCCTTCTTCACGACCAAGAGCCTGGGCAAAGGCACGGGCCTTGGCCTGTCGCAGGTCTATGCCATGGCTCGGCAGTCGGGCGGAACGGTTCGGATTGACACGCGTCCGGGCGAGGGCACGGTGGTGCGCATATTCCTGCGGCGCGCGCTGGTGGAGACCCCCGCGGGAGCTGCCCTGTCGGAAGCTGGGCCCGTCGCAGAGGCCCCAACAGCGGCCCGGTCAACGATCCTCGTGATCGACGACGACGACGACGTGCGGGGCTGGCTCCTGTCGGCGCTCTCCATGCTGGGCCATCGCGCATTGGGCGCGGCCAGCGGCGCCGAAGGGCTGGCGCGCCTAGATGCCGACCCGGACCTGCTGATCGTGGACTTCGCCATGCCCGAGATGAACGGGGCGGAGGTGGTCCGCGAGGTGCGGAAGCTCAGGCCCGACGTGCCGGTCATTCTGGCCACCGGCTATGCCGACACGGGCGAGGTCGAGACCGTGGTGGACCCGAACTTGGTGGTGCTGCGCAAGCCCTTCGAGTTGGAGATCCTTGAGACGACGCTGCGGGACAGGCTGGCCACCCGTCAGGCCCGTGCCGCCCCGAGGGGGCGACAGGAGCGCGACAGCTAGGGTCGCCTAAGGACCTAGCCGCCGAACAGGGCCCAACTTGCCCCGCCGTTCTCAGAGGCCAGCAGCGCGCCTGAGCCCGTGACGGCAAAGGCCCGCGTGCCATCCGTCGCGAAATGCAGCAGGTAGTCGCCCCCGAACGGCGCGGAAACCAGGGTCCAGTCATCGAGCGCCCCTTCCTCCGCGCGTACTAGGCCCTTGCCGAGGACGAAGGCGTGGACGGCCCCTCCCGGCCCGGCCTCCACGAAGGAGACGGGCGAGGGCAAGGAGACGGCGGATTGCCAGCCCTTGCCGCCGTCCTCGGTCACCAGGAGCCCGGCCTCAGTTGCCGCGAACAGGCGCTCGGGGTCGGCGGAGGAGGCAGCGAGGTCGATCAGGCCCTCGGGCGCGGGCGCGACCGCCTCCCAGGTGGTGCCGCCGTCGCGGCTGCGCTGGAGAAGGCCGGCATGGACGCCATAGACGCTGTCCGGGTCGGCGGCGCTTATCGTCATCTGGTGAAAGTCTACCGGGCCGTTCACGCCGTCCGAGAGCCGGGCCCAGGTCACTCCGCTGTCCTCGGACCGGAGCACGCCGCTGTTGCCGCCCTCCTCCGGGTGGCCGCTGGCGAAGAAGCGGTCCTCGCCCGCGACGGAGAAGCCCATGAAGTCCTGCCGGCTTTCGCCCACGGGAGTGACGGCGCCCGTGTCCAGCGCGAGCGCGTGGAGCCCGTGATGGGTCGCCAGAAGAAGCCGTCCGGGGTCCTTGGGGTCGAGCGCCAGCCCGTGGACATGGCTGTGCCCCAGCAGGTCCGCGAGGGGCGCCGTCTCCTGCGCGATAGCCGGAAATGTCGAAGACAGGAGGAGCCCGAGAGCAAGCCGCGAGAGGAGCGGGTGCCTGAACCTTGCCATTCCTGTCGCCTTTCTTGTGGAATGCTTGCGGAGTCCGACATGTCTATGTCCGCCCCTGCGGGATTGCCAGCGGTCGGCGTTGCAGCCACCGCGCGTTCCCTGGTTCAGGACACAAAGGATTTCAGTAGCCTGGAGGGGCGCCCCTTGGACGAGACACTGGGCGTGGATGCTGAAGGAAACCGACACCTGCGACACCGCCCCCCATGGCACGTCCGGCCAGAGGTCCGTACCTCTCGCACCAACGGGAGGTCCCATGCGCACCACATTCCTTTGCAGCACCCTTGTAGGTCTTCTGACGCTGGCCAATGCCGCATCGGCCCATCACCCCGGCGAGGCTCTCGACGAGGTGATGACCGAGCAGGAGCCCTACTTCCAGGTGATCGACCAGCCAGCGCCGGGCTTCGACCTCATGGACGGCACGGGAACCCCGGTGAGTCTTTCGGATTTCGCCGACAAGGTCGTGGTGCTCGACTTCGTCTTTGCGAGTTGCACGGACCTTTGCCCGCTTCAGTCCGAGTTTTTGGCCGAGGTGCAGGAGAAGGTGAATGCCTCGCCCATGAAGGACATGGTCCAGTTCGTCACGGTGACGACGGATCCCGCCGCCGACACGCCCGAGATCATGGCGGCCTATGGAGAGGCGCATGGCCTCGATCCGGTGAACTGGACCTTCCTCACGGCCCGGCCCGAGGACGCGGACGGGACCACGCGCGATCTGTCCGCCGCCTACAGCAACAGCTTCACGCCCATGGAGGATGGCCAGCAGATGCACGGGGCGGTGTTCCATGTGATCGACCGGGGCGGGCGGCTCGCGGGACGGTTCCACGGCCTCGACGTCACGCCGATGAACATGGTCCTTTATGTGAACGGGCTCACGAACTCCCATCCCGGTCAGGAGGGGTCTGCCGGAGAGGGGTGGTGGGACAGCCTGACGGGGATGCTCCGCTAAGCGGCGGCCCTATCCTCTGCCACGAGGCCCCCTGTCGCGCGGTGCCGAACGAGGGCTCCCGCAAAGGTCGTCCTTGCATCGTGCCCAGCGATGGAGCCGGGCGAGGCGCTTTGCCCGGATCGAGTTCGGGGACTACGAGCAGGCGCCGCGACGTGGCGAGAGGCGGCACAACCTCTTGTCCACCACGTTTAGGGCCCCTCTCCCGTTCTGCGTCCGATACACTCTCCCGTGCATACCTGCTGCAAAGGTGACTTGCCTTTCGGCGGCACTGGGTCGGTAATGCACCTCGTGCGACCCCTGTCCTGCGAGGAACCTTGGAACGGTCCGAGTCCTGTTCCCTTTGGCCCACGGGTTCCGGCGAGATGGCCCGCCGCATCCGCGAGGCGGATTGGACCCACGCTCCGTTGGGCACAACCGCGTCCTGGTCGCAGCCCCTGAGGACAGTCGTGGATCTGATGCTCGCGGCCGAGCAGCCGATGTTCGTCGTCTGGGGTCCCGGGCGTCGGATGCTCTACAACGACGCACAGGCCCGGGTTCTGTCGGACCGGCACCCCGAGGCGCTGGGCCGCGACCTTCTGGAGGTGTGGCACGAGATCGCGGCCGACCTCCGGCCCCTCATGGATCGCGCCTTTGCGGGCGAGCCCGTCAGTCGCGACGCCGTCCGGGCCGTTCTTGACCAGAGCGGCCCCTTGAAGGACGCGCCCGTCGAGTGGTCATTGACGCCGGTTCGGGACGACCGGGGCCTCGTCGCCGGTTTGTTCTGCATCGGACAGGAGACCCCAGGACCCAGCGCGGCGGACCAGCGCCTGAGGGAGAGCGAAGAGAGGCTGCGCGCGACGGCCCAGTACCACGCCTCTACCTTGGAGGCCTTTGGCGCGGCGGACTACGACACCGATCTGCTAACGGGGGAGATCCGCCCCTCGCCCAGGCTGAACGCGCTCTACGGCCTGCCCCCGCACGAGCGCCCGACCCTGGCCGCCTGCCTCGCCGCCGTCCATCCGGAGGACACGGCGCTCCTGTCCACCATCATTGACCGCGCTGAAGCGGGGGAGCGGCAGTTCCAGCGCGAGTTCCGGGTCGTCTGGCCCGATGGCACGGTGCGATGGCTGCTCAGCCGGGGCGAGGTGCTGTTCGACGAAGATGGGTGCGCCGTCCGGGTGCGGGGCGCCGCCATCGACATGACCGACCGGCGGCGCATCGAGGAGGACCTGCGGGCGAGCGAGGCGCGGCTCGCGGCCATCTTCGGCAGTGCCTCGGTCGGGCTGTCCGAGATCGCGCTGGACGGGCGGTTCCTTCAGGTGAACGACGAGCTTTGCCGCATCCTCGGACGACAGCGCGAGGAGGTCCTGTCCCTGGGCGTACCCGATGTGACCCATCCCGCCGACGTGGCGCCGAGCCTTGCCGCCGTGGCGCAGGCCCGGTCCCTGGGCTCCAGTGCAGGCTTCGACAAGCGCTACCGGCGTCCGGACGGGACGGTCGTCTGGGCCAGCAGCCGCGTGACGCTCCTGCGGCATGGCACCGACGGGCCCAATACCCTGCTCGCGGTGACGGTGGACCTGACCGACCGCCGCGCCGCCGAGGAGGCGCTGCGAGAGAGCGAGGCGCGGCTGCGGCTTGCGGTCGAGGTCGGTAATCTCGCCACCTGGGACTGGGACATGCGCAGCGGCCGGATCGAGTGGTCGGACGAGCACTATCGCATCGACGGCTACCAGGTGGGCGAGGTGGAGCCCAGCTTCGAGGCCTGGGCCGCGCGCGTGCACCCCGAGGATCTGCCGGGCGCGCTGGCCGCCATCGAACAGGCCCGGGCCGGACATCACGACTATGACCACGAGTTCCGCTCCCTCCACCCCGATGGGGCGGTGCGCTGGTGCACGGCGCGGGGCCGGTTCTTCCACGACGATTCCGGCGAGGCGTTCCGGATGGTTGGCGTCATGCTGGACGTGACCCAACGGCGAAGCTGGGAGGAGCGGCTCGCGGTGCTCGTGTCCGAGCTTCAGCATCGCACCCGGAACCTGCTGGGGGTGGTGCGCTCGGTCGCGGACCGGACGTTGGCCCGCGCCGATTCCATCGAGGAGTTCCAGGGCCCCTTCCGCGACCGCCTGGGCGCACTGGCACGGGTGAACGGGCTGCTGTCGCGCCTGCACGAGGGCGACCGCATCACCTTCGACGAGTTGCTGCGCAACGAGTTGATGGGACATGGAATGACCGACGCGGGTGGCGTGGGGGATCAGGTCATCCTCCGTGGACCGGAGGGAATCCGGTTGCGATCTGCGACCGTGCAGACCTTTGCCCTCGCGCTGCATGAACTGGCCACCAACGCCCTGAAGCATGGTGCCTTGTCGGGCTCCCAAGGACGGCTGGAGGTCAGCTGGGACTTGACCGATGGCCCCAGGGGCGAGCGACAGCTTCGGGTGGAGTGGCGCGAGACTGGCGCGGCGCCGAGCGCCCGCATCGTTGGCAGCGGCTATGGTCGGGAGCTGATCGAGCGTGCCCTTCCCTACCAGCTCCAGGCCGAGACAAGCTACGAGTTCGGGCCGGACGGCCTGCGCTGCATCATCGCCCTGCCCGTTTCGGCAGGACAGGGCAGCCCGGGGCATGAGGGGATCAGGGGCACCGACTGACTGCGCCATTTCGATGCGCCGTAAGGACGGACAGGTCGGCTCACGAACTCTTCACAGGATCGGGAACATGCAGGTGGGGGTTGCGTTTGGATCGCGATGCACCCGGTTCGACGGTCGGAGAGGCGCCCATGGGACGATACATCGTTGTGACGAAGCGCAAGCGGTCCCAAGCGGCGGACCGTTTCCTCCTGATGCTGGTGCCCGCGCTCGTCCTGACCTGGTTCCTGCTGCCGCGCGACGAATCGCTCGAAGGCTCCCTCCAAGCCATGGAGGCCGCGCCGCACCTCGCGCCCGGAGAGGAGCTGATCCGCTCGGGCCTCCAGGGCGATGTCTGGGTCGAGGCGGTGCGAACCTCTGAGCCCCTCGCGTTGCCTGACGACAGCACCTACCGTGCCCAGGTGCGCGAACGCTGCGCCGAGGGGCGGCTTGCGCCGTTGCTGAACCGGGGCGGCATGGTGCTGGAGCACCGGCACGGCCCCGACGGGGAACTCGTCTACACGCTGCAGATGACCTACGACATCTGCGACCAGGTGCGGATGGGCTGAGGCGCGGCAAGGATCCCGCGTGGCTGCCCCGCTCACCATCTTTGGCCGGCACGACGAGGCCACGCTGTCGCAGATGGAGACTTGCCTCGCGGCAGGCTCGGCCGTGGCAGGGGTGCTCTGCGCGGATGGGCACCTGGGCTACAACCACCCCATCGGCGGCGTCGTGGGGTACGAAGACCACATCTCCATCAGTGGCGTCGGCTACGACATCGCTTGCGGGAACAAGGCCGTGCGGCTGGATCTGCGCCATGAGGACATCAGCAGGCGCACGGGGACGATCCTGCGGGACATCGCCCGGAACGTGAGCTTTGGCGTGGGCCGCGCGAACGGCGAGCGAGTGGACGACCCGCTGTTCGAGAGCGACCTGTGGGACGCCGCCGGGGTCCGGGACCTGCGGAAGATGGCGCGGGAGCAGCTTGGCACCGTAGGCGGGGGCAACCACTACGTGGACCTGTTCTACGACGACGAGGGCTTCGTCTGGATCGGGGTGCATTTCGGCTCGCGCGGGCTCGGCCACCGGATCACGACCAAGTACCTCCAGGCCGCCGGGGCCTCGGGCAACATGCTGGCACCTCCGGCTCTGCTGGAGACCGGCAGCGCCGCCGGTCAGGGTTATCTCGCGGGGATCGAGCTTGGGGGCCTCTACGCCTATGCGGGGCGGGATTGGGTGACGGAGAAGGTGCGCGCCATCCTGGGCGGCGCGGTGACGGACGAGGTCCACAACCACCACAACTTCGTCTGGCGGGAACGGCACGGCGGGCGCGATCTCTGGGTCGTGCGCAAGGGCGCGACTCCGGCCTTTCCAGGGCAGCGCGGCTTTGTCGGCGGATCGATGGGGGATGACGCGGTGATCCTGCGCGGGGTCGCGGGGGCGGGCAGCGAACGGGCGCTCCATTCCACCGTGCACGGCGCGGGGCGCGTCATGTCCCGGACCGAGGCCCGGGGCAAGGTGGACCGCAAGTCGGGCCGCATCCTGCGTGCGCCACGGGTGGACGCGGGGGAGATGCGCGCCTGGCTGTCGCGCAAGGGCGTGGCGGTGCTGGGCGGCGACCTCGACGAGGCGCCGCAGGCCTATCGCCGCCTGCCCGAGGTCCTGAAGGAGCATGCGGGCACCATCCAAGTGGAGCATGTGCTCCACCCGTTCGGCGTCGTGATGGCCGGTCCCGGCGACGTGGACCCCTACAAGGACTGAGCGGCGTCCCCCGCGAACAGGCAGTCGCACGGGCCCAGCAAGACCTGCTCCGGCAGCGCGCCTGCCGCGTGGGCTAGCCAGGTCGGGTCACGTGCGGCCTGCGCGGTGGCGGGCGACAGGATGGCCCCGGTCGGGAACGACGCGGGCACCGTCACCGGGTCGAGCGTCGTGTTGGCCAGGACCGCACCCGTTTCCCAGCCGAAGCCATGAAGGCCGGGCACCGGGTCCACATGAACGGCGCGCCCCAGCAGCGCATGGAGCGCCACGAGGGTGTGGAGGATCGGGCGCGCCTCCCCATCATTGCCCGTAATCCCGAACGGCCCTGCGGGCGAGGCGAGGGCCATGGCTTCGGCCCCCGCCCGCGCCGCGGCGGAAGCCGCCGCGATCGCATAGGCAGCGGCGAGAAGGCCCTTCTGGCGCGGGTCCTGAGCGGTCATGGTCCGGCGGCCGTAGTCGGGATTCGCGGCAAGGCCAGCCCCGTAAGGATTCGACCGCATCCCGATCGACACGAGCCCCAGCCGCAGCGCCCGCGCGCCCGCGATCCGCCGGGCATCCGCAAAGACCTGCGGCAGCGCTTCGAGCGTTTCCAGCACCGAGGCGTCGTCGGCGGCGTGGACGATGGCGGAGCTGCCGTGCGTGACATACTGGCCCAGCCCCTCGGGCACGGGGCGGCGGTTCAGCTCGGTGAAATTCGTCAGCATCCCAAGGCCGATCCGCGCCTCCGGAAACGCCAACGTAGCAGCCTCGGCGCAGGTCTCGGGCGAGGGCTCGCCGGGCCAGGTGCCGTCGGGCTGGTAGCTCTTCAGGTAGGCCTCCGGCAGGGCGATGACATGGCGGGGATGCAGGCCCGCCTGGGCCAGCCTGCGCGCGAGCGAATCGAGGGCCTCGGTGGGATCGGCTTCGGCCGGAACCACCGCCTCGATATCGAGAGTGCCGCCCTGTGCCAGGGTCTCGGCCACCTCCGACAGGGTTGCGCCCTCCAGGCTCTCCGCGCGTAGCCGCAGCAGGAGTCCGCTGGCCGGGAACGGCCCGCCGGGACGCAGCCAGCCCGGCTCGGCCGCGAGCAGGAGGTCGGGCATCCGCGCCTCGACCGGCCCCTCGGAGCCCGTGGCCTCGACCGCGGCCTCCTCGGCGTCGCCCAAGGTGATCGTGATGCGCTGGCTCACCGTTTCTCCCGCGGGCAAGGTGTAGGGCGTGGGCAGCCGCAGCGGGCGGCAGTAGGTCTTGTAGGACGCGTCGCCCCAGTTGCGCTGGTCCTCCATCTCGAAGACCTCGCCGTCAAAGCGGATTTCGACCTGCGTGGCGCCCACGCGATGGGACAGGATCTCGATGTCGAGGACTGGCTGGCCGGGCGAGATAGAGGGCGGGAAGGCTGTGTCCTCCATCGCTCCCCCCGGATGGGTCACGCGGAGCCCCTGCCCCGCCACGCCCGCGACGGGATGGAGCAGACAGAACCCCGCGCGGCTGACCGGCAGGTCGCGGATGGCGGACAGCGACAGCTGCGCCTCGACCCGGCCCGCATCGTTCCGCGCTTCGGCCACGATCTCCAGCCGACCCGCGAGCGCCCCATGGGCGGCCGTAAAGCGCCGGCTGAGGCGGAAGCGGCCCGGCCCATCCTCAGCCTCCTCGCTCGCGTCCTCCTCGGTCCAAGTGCCCCAGGATTCGTCGCGGATCGGGGCGGACAGGCCGCGCACGACCTCGGTCCCCCGCCAAGCGAGGCGGCGGAGGTTGCCCCCCTCAACCCGAAAGGTGAGCGGCCCGAGCGCCACGTCGCGTCGTGGGTCAAGCGGCTCCGTGGTGCCGAAGCGGATCGTGCTTTCGTCCTGCGCCACCCTGTTCCCCCTTTGACCCCTCCCCAAAGGTTAGGGCGCAGGCGTCCCGCGCGGCAAGGGCCCTAAAGCCAGCCGCGCCACTTGAAGTAGGCCCAGCTCAGCACCGCCGAGAGCACCATGGCGACAAGCGCCATCGGATAGCCCCAAACCCAGCCGAGTTCCGGCATCCGCTGGAAGTTCATACCGTAGACGGTCCCGATCAGCGTAGGCGGCAGGAACAGCACCGCCACGACCGACACGATCCGCACCGTCTGGTTCTGGCTCAGGTTCACCATGCCGAGCGTCGTGTCGGTGGCGAGGCCCACGCGGCCCGACAGGAAGTCCGCGTGCACTTCCAGCGCCTGGATGTCCCGCAGCAGCGATTTCAGGTGCGGCTTGAGCGCCTTGGCCTCCGGCCGATCCTCGCTCCAGAGACCCCAGACGGACAGCATCCTCTCCACGGTCAGGAGCCCGAGCCGCACCCGCGCCAGCACCTCGCCCTGACGGCCGGTGGAGCGCAGCGCCTCGCCCAGTTCCTCCTGGGTCAGCGCTTCGCTCGTGCCCGCATAGACCCGCGCCGCCAGCCGGTCGAGTTCGCGCCCCGTCCCCTCGATATGGTCCGCGAGCCGGGCCACGATCTCCTCCACGAGGCCCAGGAACAGCCGCCCCGGCGTCTCGCAGCCCGCAGAGGACCGGCCCGCGCGCGAGGGGAACGTCTCGAAGGGCCGCGGCGCGTGGTGGCGCACCGTCACCAGACGGTTGGGCAGCACGATGAAGGTCACCGGCCCCGAGACCTGCTGCCCGTCCGGCGTGTGGCCCGGCATGACCACGGTCATCACGTCGTGACCATCCTCGCGATAAAGCCGGTTCGAGATCTCGATTTCCTCCATGTCCTCGAGGGTTGGCACCTCGATGCCCAGCTCGGCCGTCACCTTGGCCATCTGCGCGGGCTGCGGACGGTAAAGGTCGATCCAGATCGCCTCCCTCAAATCGGCCTCGGGCGGCATCCGCTCCAGGCGGCGCTCCGCGAGGCGGTAGGCGAAGAGCATCGGGGGAACCTTCCAGGTGGGGGAGCAGGCGCGGCGGACCATAAGGCCAGGCGGCGCAGGCTTCCAGCCCGGGAGCGGACCCGAGCGCCCCTCAGTCCATCCATTGCCAGGGCCGGGTGAAGGCCCCGAGCGCCCGGGCCACGTCACCCTCGCCCACCGCTCCGGTCCTGCGTAGCCGCGCTACAAGGCCGAGCTTGCGGTCTTCCACCACGTCGGCGACCTCGGCCGCGACGCCTGCGCTGACGAGGGCTTGGTCGTAGACCCGGCGGATGGCAAGCTTGCGAAGGTCGGGCTTGAATATCTTGCCCACAGCGGTCTTGGGCAGCTCGGGCAGGATCTCGACATGCTTGGGCAGGGCGGCGCGTTCGTGGATATGAGCGCGCGCGTGGTCGAGCAGCTCCTCCGGAGTAACGCTCGCCCCTTGGACCAGCTCGACATAGACGGCGGGGACCTCCCCCGCATGGCCGTCGGGTTGACCGATGGCGCCGCAGATAGCGACAGCGGGGTGGCCGCAGACGGCTTCCTCGATCTCGGCGGGATCAATGTTGTGGCCGCCCCGGATGATAACGTCTTTAGCCCGTCCGGTAATCCAGACATAGCCATCGGCGTCCCGGCGCCCCAGGTCGCCCGTGCGGAGCCAAGGCCCCTCCCCATGCGCGGGCGGGTAGAGGATGTCGGCATTCTTGGCTTCGTCGGTGTAGATATGGTCGGTGACCCCGGGGGAGGCCACGCAGATCTCCCCCACCTCGTCCGGGCCCACGTCCACGTGGGTGTGCGGGTCGATGATGCGCACCCGGGTATAGGGGAACGGGAAACCCACGGAGCCCACGCGCCGTTCCCCCTGCGGCGGGTTGACCGAGACGAGGCAGGTGGCCTCCGTGAGGCCATAGCCCTCGATGATCGTCAGGCCCGCCGCCTTCTCGAAGCGGTGGAACAGTTCCACTGGAAGGGGCGCGGAGCCGGAGAAGGCGAGCTTGAGCGTGGACAGGTCCGCGTTCACGGGGCGCTGCATGAGGGCCGAGATCGCCGTCGGCACGGTGATGAGAAAGGTGACGCGGTGGCGTTCGATGAGCTTCCAGAAGTTGTCCATGACCCCTTCGCCCCGGTAGCCCTGCGGCGTGGGCAGGACGATCTGCGCCCCCGAGGCGAGCGAGGCCCCCATGCAGACCACCGCCGCAAAGACGTGGAACATGGGGAGCGGACAGATCATCGTGTCCTCCTCCGTGAAGAGGAGGCGCTGCGCGACCCAGCCGTTGTAGATCAGCCCGGCGTAGCGGTGCTGCGCGAGCTTGGGCAGGCCCGTGGTGCCGCCGGTGTGGAAATAGGCCGCGACGCGGTCGCCCGTGCTGTCAGGGAATTGAAGGGTCTTGGGCTGGCGCGCAACCTCCTTGGCGAAGCCCAGCACCCTGGCCTTGTGAGCGGGCGGGTTCTTGGGGCGGATCAGCGGCACGATCAGCTTCTTGACGCCGGTCAGGTAGCGCAGGAGGTCCACCTCCAGCACGGTCTGGACGTTGGGGGCAAGCGCCACGGCCTGCGCCGCCTTCTGCGGCAGGTCCGTCTTGGGGAAGGCCTTCAGTGTAACGAGCACCTTGGCCCCGGTCTCCCGCAGGATGCCGGCGATCTGTTCGGGCTCCAGCAGCGGGTTGATCGGGTTCACGATCCCCGCGACCTGCCCGCCCACATAGGTCAGCACGGCCTCGGTGCAGTTGGGGAGGAGATAGGCGACGGCGTCCCCCTCCCCCACGCCCAATGATCGGAACAGGTTCGCGGTCTGCGCGACCCTTTCCCGGAACTCGGTCCAGTTCATGGTCTCCGCCGGGGCTTTGGGGTCCGAGAACATCTGGAAGGTCACGGCGGGCCGGGTGGGCACGCGGGCGGCGGTGCGGGTCAGGACCCCCCAGGTCGTCCGGGGGATGTCACGCTCGTCCCAGGGCGCTTCGGCCTCGATGGCGGCGCTGTCTGCGAGACCGGCAAAGGCCATGCCCCCTCTCCTCCCCTGTGATGGCGGGCCACCTCTGACATGGGGGCACCTTGGCTCTTCTTGCCATCAGAATGGGAAGATGAGGTTAACGGCGCAACCCCGACGCGACGGAATCACTCCGCCGCGAGCCCTTCGGTGAACTGGAGCCGGGCGAGACGTGCATAAAGCCCGCCCTGCGCCACCAGCGCGTCATGGGTGCCCTCGGCCACGATGCGGCCCTCCTCCAGCACCACAATCCGGTCGGCGCGCTTCACAGTGGCGAGGCGGTGCGCCACGATGATCGTGGTCCGGTCGCGCGACAGGGCCTCTACGGCGGTCTGCACGGCGCGTTCGGATTCGGCGTCGAGAGCGGAGGTCGCCTCGTCGAGGAGGAGGAGCGGCGCGTTACGCAGGATCGCGCGGGCGATGGCGATGCGCTGCTTCTGCCCGCCCGAGAGCATCACGCCCCGCTCGCCCACAAAGGTGTCATAGCCGTCCGGAAGCGCAGACAGGAAATCATGGGCGGCTGCGGCGCGGGCGGCGGCCTCCACTTCGACGTCCGTTGCCTCCGGGCGGCCGAAGCGGATGTTGGCGCGGGCGGTGTCGGCAAAGATCACCGGGTCCTGCGGCACCAGCGCGATCTGGCGGCGCAAGGACTCGCGGGACAGGGCGCGCAGGTCCGTGCCGCCCACGGTGACGGCGCCCACCTGCGGGTCCCAGAAGCGCTGGAGCATCTGGATCACGGTCGTCTTGCCCCCGCCCGACGGCCCGACCAGCGCCACCGTCTCGCCCGGACGGACGGTCAGCGTGACGCCCTGGAGCGCGCTGCGGTCGGGTCGCGTCGGATA
>CADCUU010000022.1 GCA_902805995.1 uncultured Rubellimicrobium sp. | reverse complement strand
GGACTACCACACCCCACTCGAACGGATCGAGACGGACTACGGCTTCCGCATCCTCCCCGAGCTTCTGGCCGACCTCTGCCACCGCCTGCTCAGCCCGCCACGGGCCGGCTGAGCGTCCGCGCCACCGCGTCGTCCCAGAGGTCGAGCCTGCGCAGCCGCTCCTCCTCGGGCATCCGCGGCTCGAACCGGCGCTCCAGCGCCCAGTCCCCCGCGAACCCCTCCGGCCCCGGTGCGAGCCCCGTGGCAAAGGCTGCGAGCCACGCCGCCCCGAGCGCCGTCGTCTCCCTCACCACGGGCCGGTCCACCGGCGCCGCCAGAAGGTCCGCGAGCCGCTGCATCGTCCAGTCCGAGGCGGTCATGCCCCCGTCCACACGCAGGATCGCCTGCCCGGCGGAAGGCCAGTCGCGCCGCATCGCCTCCCACAAATCGCGGGTCTGGAACGCCACCGACTCCAGCGCCGCACGCGCCAGCTCCGCGGGCCCGGTCGCGCGCGTGAGGCCGAACACCGCCCCCCGCGCCTCCGCATCCCAATAGGGCGCGCCCAGGCCCGTGAAGGCGGGCACCATGACCACGTCCTGCGCGGGATCGGCCCGGTCAGCCAAGGGAGCCGTCTCCGCTGCGCTTCCGATCAGGCGCAACCCGTCGCGCAGCCACTGGACCACCGCCCCCGCGACAAAGATCGACCCTTCCAGTGCATAGGTCGTCTCCCCATTCAGCCGATAGGCGATCGTCGTCAGCAGCCGATTGCGCGACCGCACGAAATCCGTCCCCGTGTTCAGAAGCGCGAAGCAGCCCGTCCCATAGGTGCTCTTCATCATGCCGGGCTGGAAGCAGGCCTGCCCGATGGTGGCCGCCTGCTGGTCGCCCGCGACGCCACGGATCGGCAGCGATCCCCCCAGAAGCGTCGTCGTCCCGTAATCCGCCGCGCAGTCCCGCACCTCCGGCAGCATCGCCATCGGGATGCCCAGCCGGGCGCAGATCTCCGCGTCCCACTCGCCGCGCCGCAGGTCGAACAGCATCGTCCGCGCCGCATTCGTGGCGTCGGTGGCATGCACCCGACCCTCGGTCAGGCGCCAGATCAGGAACGTGTCCACCGTCCCGAACAAAAGCTTCCCCGCCTCGGCCTGCGCCCGCGCCCCTTCCACATTCTCCAGAAGCCACGCGAGCTTCGTGCCCGAGAAGTACGGGTCGATCAGCAGCCCCGTCCGGTCGGCCACGGTCTCCGCCAGCCCCTCGGTCCGCAGCGTCTCGCACAGGGGCGCGGTGCGGCGGTCCTGCCAGACGATGGCGTTGTGGATGGGTCGCCCCGTGTCGCGGTCCCAGACAAGCGTCGTCTCGCGCTGGTTGGTGATGCCGATGGCCGCGACGCCGTCCGGCGCGGCCTCCAGCGCCTTGCGGGCCGTGGACAGGGTCGTGGCCCAGATCGCCTCCGGATCGTGCTCCACCCAGCCCGAGGCCGGAAAGACCTGCGGGAACTCCTCCTGCGCGATAGCCACGGGCCGCAGCCCCCGGTCGAACAAAAGCGCGCGCGACGAGGTGGTCCCTTGGTCGATGGCGAGGATGGCGGTCATGCTGGTCCGATCCGCAGTTGCTGCCCCCGCAGGTTGGCCAATCGGGCGCCCTGGTTCAATGACAAAGGCCGC
>CADCUU010000021.1 GCA_902805995.1 uncultured Rubellimicrobium sp. | reverse complement strand
CCACGCCGACCGCCATCCCGGACCCCAGCACGAAGGCGCCCAGGCCCGCATCGACGCCGCCGTTGACGTTGAGCCACCACGCCAGCGTCAGCCCCGCGATGTTGGCCGTGTAGATGATGGCGAGGTTGATCCCCCCCGAGATGATCGGGATCAGCATGGCAAGTGTCAGGAGGCCCAGTTCGGGGAGCTGGAACGCGATGGAGCCGAGGTTCGCGCCCGACAGAAAGCGCGGCGCAAGGACCCCAAAGACCACGACGATGAGAAGTAGGAACCCGAGCAGCCCGGCCACCTCCGGAGCGATCCAGGGCTTCGGTCGGATCGGTGAGACGGTCATGTCCGAACCCTCCGGGACTTTTCTTGTACGAGCTCCACGCCGGAGGTGGAGATGGCTATGAGGATGATGGCGCCCACGACCATCTGGAAGGCGTAAGGGCTGACGCCGAGGAGATTCAGGCCGTTCTGCGTCACCGCCACGAGCATGACCCCCAGGAAGCAGCCGAGCACCGAGCCCCGCCCGCCCCCAAGCCGCGCCCCTCCCAGCACGACCGCGGCCAGCACCTCAAGCTCGCGCCCGTAAAGGGCGTTGGGGACGACCTCGCGGGTAAGGTTCACCTGCATGAGGCCCGCGATCCCCGACATCGCGCCCATCCAGCCAAAGGCGATGAACCACATGAGGCCGGGGCGGATACCCAAGCGGCGCGCCCCTTCGGGGTTGTCGCCAAAGGCGTAGAGCTGGCGGCCCGTCGTGGTCTTGCGGATCAGGAACCAGGTCGCGGCCATGCAGGCGGCCATCACCGCCACCACGAGCCAGAGCTCGGCCCAGGTGCCGCTTTCGGTCTGGTACTCCCAGAGGAAGATGCGCTGCGTCCACCAGGAGGGCAGCGAGTAGATGCCCTTCCCCGCCGAAAGCCACATCAGCAGGCCGAAGAAGGCGTTGAACGTGGCAATGGTGACCACGATGGAGATGATCCGGAAGCCGTGGATCAGCGCCGCGTTGACGAAGCCCAGCGCCATCCCGAGCGTGATGGCCACCACAAAGCCCAGCGCCCAGTTTCCGCCGCCCATCCAATCGAAGACATAGACGCAGAGATACTGCACCACCGAGGCCGCGACGGCGAAGGAGATGTCGATCCCGCCCGCGATCAGCACCACGAGCAGTCCTACGGCCCAGATCACGTTGACCGCGTTGCTGTTGAGCAGGGAGGTCAGGTTGACGATCGTGAAGAACGACGGCGACGCCATCGCGAGGCCGAGGAACAGGATCAGCAGCGTGCCGAGGAGCTTGGCCTCGGTCGGGTAGTCGCGCAGGAGCCTAACCATAGACGGCTTCCTCGAGTTGGTGGAGGTCGGTGGCGCGGGGATCGTACTCTCCGACGATCCGGCCGTTCGCCATGTGGAGCACGCGGTCGGCGTTCTGGTGGACCTCCGGCACCTCGTCCGAGATCATGAGGATCGCGAGGCCCTGTTGAGCAAGTTCGCGCACGATGCGGAAGATGCCCGCCCGGGCGCCCACATCGACGCCCACGGTCGGGCTGTCGAGGATCAGGAGCCTGGGCTCGGTCGCGAGCCATTTCGCCAGCACGACGCGCTGCTGGTTGCCGCCCGACAGGGTGGAGACGGGGTCCTCGGGCCGTCCGATCTTGA
>CADCUU010000020.1 GCA_902805995.1 uncultured Rubellimicrobium sp. | reverse complement strand
GACTCGGCGTCCTTGACCATCTTCTGGATCTCGGCGTCCGAGAGCCCGCTCGAGGCCTCGATGCGGATCTTCTGCTCCTTGCCCGTGGCCTTGTCGCGCGCCGTCACGTGCAGGATGCCGTTCGCGTCGATGTCGAACGTCACCTCCACCTGCGGCATGCCGCGCGGGGCCGGCGGGATGCCGGTGAGCTGGAACTTGCCGATCGTCTTGTTGTAGACGGCCAGCTCGCGCTCGCCCTGCAGCACGTGGATCTCGACCGTGGTCTGGTTGTCGTCGGCGGTGCTGAACGTCTCCGACTTCTTGGTCGGGATCGTGGTGTTGCGCGGGATGAGCGAGGTCATCACGCCGCCGAGCGTCTCGATGCCGAGCGACAGCGGCGTCACGTCGAGCAGCAGCACGTCCTTCTGCTCGCCGGTGAGCACGCCGCCCTGGATCGCGGCGCCGATGGCCACCACCTCGTCGGGGTTCACGCCGCGGTTCGGGTCCTTGCCGAAGAACTTCTTGACGACCTCCTGGATCTTCGGGATGCGCGTCGAGCCGCCGACGAGGATCACCTCGTCGATCTTGTCGGGCGAGAGCCCCGCGTCCTTGAGCGCCATCTCCATCGGCGGGATCGTGCGCTGCACGAGGTCGTCGACGAGCTGCTCGAACTTGGCGCGCGAGAGCTGGACGTTGAGGTGCTTGGGGCCCGTCTGGTCGGCCGTGATGAAGGGGAGGTTGATGTCGGTCGACTGGGTCGACGACAGCTCCATCTTCGCCTTCTCCGCGGCCTCCTTGAGGCGCTGGAGCGCCATCGCGTCCTTCGACAGGTCGATCCCCTGGTCGCGCTTGAACTCCTGCACCAGCCAGTCGATGACGCGCTGGTCGAAGTCGTCGCCGCCGAGGTGGGTGTCGCCGTTGGTCGACTTCACCTCGAAGACGCCCTCGGAGAGCTCGAGCACCGAGATGTCGTAGGTGCCGCCGCCGAGGTCGAACACGGCGATGGTCTCCTCCTTCTTCTTGTCGAGGCCGTAGGCGAGCGCGGCCGCGGTGGGCTCGTTGACGATGCGCAGCACGTCGAGCCCGGCGATCTTGCCGGCGTCCTTGGTGGCCTGGCGCTGCGAGTCGTTGAAGTAGGCCGGCACGGTGACCACGGCCTTGGTCACCGAGTAGCCGAGGTAGTCCTCGGCGGTCTGCTTCATCTTCTGCAGGATCATCGCCGAGATCTCGGGCGGCGTGTAGCGCTTGCCCTGGATCTCGACGGCGGCGAGGTCGTTGGTGCCCGCGCTGATCTTGTACGGGACGCGCTTCGACTCGGCCTGCACCTCCCCGGTCTTGCGCCCCATGAAGCGCTTGATCGAGAAGATGGTGTTCGTGGGGTTGGTGACGGCCTGGCGCTTGGCGATCTGCCCGACCAGGCGCTCGCCGTCCTTGGTGAAGGCGACGACCGACGGCGTGGTGCGGCCGCCCTCGGCGTTCGGGATGACGACCGGGTCGCCCCCTTCGAGGACCGCGACCACCGAGTTGGTGGTGCCGAGGTCGATGCCGATGACCTTGTCTGCCATGTAAGTCGTAAGGAAAGGAGTGAGCGAAACAGCTGTCCCGGAGGGTGGCAAGCGCGGGACCCGTCATTTCTGCCGCCACGGCAGCCGGCCCGGGGCTTGGGGCCGCCA
>CADCUU010000019.1 GCA_902805995.1 uncultured Rubellimicrobium sp. | reverse complement strand
CTGCTGGTCGTGGAGGGCTGGCGCTTGCGCCGGTCGCGCGACTCCGCCGCCAGCTCCAGCACCAGCGGGTCGCCCTGTCGGCTTGGCGGGAACGCCGGCAGCGACAGCACCACGCTCTGCGTCGGCAGCACGGTGCGCCAGTCGCGGATCAGCTCCCGGTAGGCCGTGCCGACCGGCCGGATGTTGCGATCGAGGTCGTAGAGCCCGAGCGGGTTCACGCGCCCGTTGGGCTCGCGCAGCGCGGTGTCCCAATCCACCTGGTCGGTGAGCGAGTACCAGGTGAAGCCGAGGATCGGCACGCCGTCGTTGCGCACGCGCAGCACGTTCGCCCACTGCTTGCGCAGCCACGCCTCGGCCTCGCCGTTGGGCCCGTCGTGCAGGTTGGTCTCGGTGTGCATCACCGGGAGCCGGTAGCGCTCGTAGTACTGCGTCGTGATGACGTGGTAGCCGAAGATCTCGCCCGAGGCGCGCGTCGAGCCGTCGGCCGAGACGAGGTGCTCGTTGGTGACGTAGTAGTCGTTGCCGAGGATGCAGTGCTGCTTCAGCCGCTGCCCGAGGAAGAAGTGGTACTCGGCGCGCGTCATCCCGTTGTCGAGCAGGTACTCGTACATCTCCGAGTTGACGCGCCGCCCGTAGTTCAGGTCGAGCGAGAGGAAGCGCACCTCGTTCATGACCTCCGACGGCGCGATCGCTCCCGGGCTCTCGGCGTGGAAGTACTCGCTCGACTCGCTCTGCACGAAGATCGCGTCCGGCCGCACGGCGAGGATCGCGTGCATGGCCAGCACGTTGGCGCGCACCAGGTGCTTGAGCGCGGTGACGAAGCCGCGGTCCGAGGTCAGCTGCTCGTTCCACCAGCCGTAGCGCCCCGAGAACTGGGCGCAGACGAACATCTCGTTCACCGGGGTGAAGAGCTGCACCCAGGGAAAGCGCGCCGCGAACGCCCCCGCGTAGTCGGCGAACAGCGCCGGGAAGTCGGGGTTCTGGAAGTCGCCGACCCAGTCGGGGACGCCGAAGTGGCACAGGTCCACGATCGGCGTGAGGTCGAGCCGCCGCAGCTCGGCGAACGTCTCGTCGGCGAAGGCCCAGTCGTAACGACCGGGCCCCAGCCAGGTGCGGTGCAGCGGCGGCCCGTAGCGGAGGTGCCAGATCCCGAGCTCGCGCACGAGCGCGAAGTCGGTGCGCCACAGGTCGTAGTGGCGGCACTTCTCCATCTCGTCCACGCGCACGCGCCCGCCCTGGATGGTCGGGTAGCTGTTCTCGATCCCGGTGGCGAACAGGAAGTACGTGCTGGTGGGCGCGTGCGGCATGTCGTGCGGGTGGCGGAGCGCGGCCGCGCCGTCAGCCGCCGGCGGCCGTGGGTGCGGGCGTCGCCAGCACGCGGCGGAAGACGTCGGTCGCGGCGCGCATCTCGTCCATCGTGCCCACCGAGACGCGCAGCTGCGTCTTGAGCGGCGGGAAGGGCCGGCCGACCAGCACGCCCAGCTTGCGGCACTCGTCGCCGAACGGCTTGGGGTCGCGCTTGATGTCGACCATCAGGAAGTTGGCGGCCGACGGCGCGACCGTGTAGCCCGCCGACTCGAACCACTTCTGCGTGTACGTGCGCGCCTCGGCGTTGAGCCGCTGCTCGCGCTTCACCAGGTCGCGGTCCTCGAGCGCCCCGAGCGCG
>CADCUU010000018.1 GCA_902805995.1 uncultured Rubellimicrobium sp. | reverse complement strand
CGATCTCGCGCGCGACGGCCCGCGTCTCGGCGGAGCGGGCATAACCCGTGATCTCCCCAGCCAGACCCCCGCGCCGCATGGCATGGGCCATGGAGGACGCGATCAGCCCCAGCCCGATCAGGGCCACCCGTTCGAAGATCATCGGCCGCCCTTGAACTGGCCGATGGCGTGGGCGACCCGGCGGCAGGACGCCTCGTCTCCCACAGTGATGCGCAGGCAGTGGGGGAGCTTGTAGCCCGCGACCCGGCGCACGATGATCCCCTCGCCGCGCAGATGCTCGTCGCAGGCATTCGCCTCGGCGGCGTCGGCAAAGCGGGCAAGCACGAAGTTCGCCGTCGCCACGTCCGACGGAACGCCCAACTCCGCGAGCCGCGCGGCGAGCCAGTCGCGCCAGCGGGCGTTCTCCTGCCGGCAGCGCTGGACCCAGGCACGGTCCCTCACTGCAGCCTCGGCCGCCATCAGCGCCGCTGTGGACAGGTTGAACGGCCCCCGCACGCGGTTCAGCGTATCGACGACCTCCTGCGGGCCATAGCCCCAGCCCACGCGCAGGCCTCCCAGCCCGTAGATCTTGGAGAAGGTGCGCGTCATCACGACATTGTCCCGCGCGGCGATCAGCGCCGCTCCGGCGTCGTAGCCCTCCACGTATTCCGCGTAGGCGCCATCAAGGACGAGGAGCGCCTGCGGAGGCAGCCCATCCGCGAGCTGCGCAAGCTCCCCCTCCCCGATCATGGTGCCGGTGGGGTTGTTCGGGTTGGCGATGAAGACGAGCTTGGTGCGGGGCGTCGCCGCCGCAAGGATCGCGTCCACGTCGGTCGTGCGCTCCCGCTCCGGCACCTCCACCGGGGTCGCCCCGGCGGCGAGGGCCGAGATGCGGTACATCGCAAAGCCGTGCTCGGTGTGGATCACCTCATCTCCCGGCCCGGCATAGGCCTGGCACAGGAAATGGATGATCTCGTCCGAGCCAACGCCGCAGACGATCCGCCGGGGATCGAGGGCCCAGACCTCTCCGATGGCCTGCCGCAAACCGGCGTGGTCGGTATTCGGATAGCGATGCAGGTCCCTGACCGCGCGAAGGAATGCCTCGCGTGCAGGCTCGGGCGCGCCCAAAGGGTTCTCGTTGGAGCTGAGCTTCAGGACGTTGGCCTTGCCCTCCAGATGCGACTGACCGCCCTCGTAAAGGGCGATGTCCATGATGCCGGGCTGGGGGGTGATCCTGGTCACTGAAGGGCTCCTCGCGTCGGCGCCCTTCTAGCGGCGCCAACCGAGCGATGCCACAGTCATTTCGCGGCCTGCCCGACCAGCTCGGACAAGCGCGCGGGATCGTATTCCGACGGAAGGATGCGGGCCTGCCCGTCCTTGAGCACCGCGAGCGTCGGAAAGCTCCTCAGCCCGATGCGCCGCCCCTGCTCCCACACGGCCTCGGCCAGGGTCTCGTCATGGATGTCCGGCAGCGGCTCGGTCACGCCGATGGAGGCCAGCAAAGGTCCATAGATGGCCGGGTCGTTCAGGTCCGCGCCGTCCTGGAAATGCGCCTCGATGACCTTGTGGGCGAACTCCACCGCACGGTCGGGGGCGAATCCCGCCACATGGGCGATCGCGATGCAGGGCGGCCCGCTGTTCCCCTCCACTCCCGGCGTCGCGATGAGCTGGAAGAACGCCTCGGACGG
>CADCUU010000017.1 GCA_902805995.1 uncultured Rubellimicrobium sp. | reverse complement strand
TGCGCGACAACGTGGTGATCCACGAGGGCACGCTCCGGACGCTGGCGCGCTACAAGGACCAGGTCAACGAGGTCGAGTCCGGCCAGGAATGCGGCATGGCCTTCGACAACTACGAGGACATCCGCGAAGGCGATGTCATCGAGATCTTCGAGCGCGAAACGGTCGAACGCACGCTCTGACCGGGACCGGAACGGGACGCGACAGGAAGGGGAGGAGCCTGGAAGCAGGCTCCTCCCCTTTGACATGACACAGGCGCGGCGTGCAGGGGCGGCGCTTGCGACAGGCGGACCAAGCCAAGGCAGGGGAGCGTCTGTCCGGCCCAGGGTGTCAGGGCATCGAGGTCCATCGGACCGTCGCAACGGGCGGCCAAGACGCCCTCAGGCCAACGCTGGTTGCATGGGTCCGGGCCAGCCGCTCGACACGAGCTGCCGCCAAATGGAAACGGCCCCGCGCGCAAGGAGCGAAGGGCCGTGTCGAACCTGTCTAGGGAAGATAGGCGAAGGTCAGGCGGCCTTGGCCATCGTGTGACCGACCGGAAATCCCGTGTAGAGCCTGTCAGCAATCCTGATCGTGATGCGTCCATCGTCCAAGTGACGGACAACGAGGCCCTGAACGGCCATGCAGGTTCCGATTTCGATGGTGCGCAGCATCTGACTCGTCCTCCAACAGAGTGCCGAGCAGAGGTCGCATAGGAGCGCATTCAAAGATACCCACATCTAATCTGGTTCCATCACAGATGGGTGACTGTGACACCCGGACTACAACCAGTCGCGCAGGATCGGGATCAGCGGGATGTCAGCGGGCGGCATTGGGTAAAACTTCAGGTCGCGCGCCTTCACCCAAGCGAGGGTCTGTCCCTCCCTCGGCCGCGGGGTTCCGGTCCAGCGGCGGCAGGCGAACAGCGGCATCAGGAGATGGAAGGACTCGTAGGCGTGGCTCGCGAAGGTGAGTGGGGCCAGGCAGGAGGCATGAGTGTCGATGCCCAGTTCCTCGTGCAGTTCGCGGATCAGGGCGGCTTCGGGCGTCTCGCCGGATTCGACCTTGCCGCCCGGGAACTCCCATAAACCTGCCATGCTCTTGCCCTCGGGACGCTGGGCGAGGAGGACGCGTCCTTCCGGATCGATCAGCGCCACGGCGGAGACGAGAAGCAGGCGGACCGGGGAGGCGCCTTCCCTGGACCCAGAGGCGGCACCTCCGACACCCTCGCTGGGCGGGACTTCGGCGTTGCGGGAATTGTCCGGGGACGCGTCCGGTGAGCGCGTCCCCGAAGGCTGGAGCCCTTGGTCCATGGGGTCAGGAACGGTAGTCGGCATTGATGTCGATGTAGCCGTGGGTGAGATCGCAGGTCCAGACAGTCGCGGCCCCTTGGCCGAGCCCCAGGTCCACGCCGATGACCAACTCCTGCTGTTTCATATAGGCGGAGGTGGCGTCCTCAGAGTAATTCGGGCTGCGGAAGCCGTCCTTGGCCACCGTGATGTCGCCGAAGCGGATCGACAGGCGGTCGCGGTCGGCCTCGGCCCCCGACTTGCCGACGGCCATGACGATGCGACCCCAGTTCGCGTCCTCGCCCGCGATGGCGGTCTTGACGAGGGGGGAGTTCGCGATGGCCATGGCGACCCGATGGGCGTCAGGTTCCGAGGCGGCGCCGGTCACGCGGACCTCCACGAACTTGGTAGCCCCTTCACCGTCGCGGACGACCTGTTGGGCGAGATCGAGGAAGACCCGTTCCACCGCCGCCACGAACTCCGGCTGGCCAGCGGCATCCACGCCGGAGGCACCGGTCGCGGCCATCAGCAGCGTGTCGGAGGTGGAGGTGTCACTGTCCACCGTGATGCGGTTGAAGGTCCGGTCGGTGGCGGCGGAGACGATCTCCTGCAACTCCTGGCGGCCGACCTTTGCATCGGTGAAGACGTAGACGAGCATCGTAGCCATGTCGGGCGCGATCATACCCGAACCTTTGGCGATGCCGGCGATCCGCACCGTGCCGCCCGGGAGCGACACCTTGGCCGAGGCACCCTTGGGGAAGGTGTCGGTGGTCATGATGGCGCGGGCGGCGGCCTCGATCCCGGCGGGGTCAAGCGATGCCTGGAGCGCGGGGATCGCGTCAGCGATGCGTTGCCAGGGCAGGGGCTCCCCGATGACGCCGGTGGAGGAGGTAAAGATCCGCTCCTCGGGCAGGCCTAGGGCCTGGGCTGCGGCGGTGCAGATGCCTTGGACGGCCTCTTCGCCCACACGCCCGGTAAAGGCATTGGAGTTGCCGGAATTGACGAGGAAGGCCACGGCACCCCCTTCGGAGAGTGCCAGCTTGCGCTGGCCGTCACGGACCGGAGCCGAGCGCGTGGCCGAGCGGGTGAAGGTGCCGGCGACGGTGGCGTCGTCCATGAGGGCGAGCATCACGTCGGTGCGGCCTTTGTAGCGGACGCCGGCGGCATGGGATGCGAAACGGACCCCCCCGATGGAGGGGAGGTCCGGGAAGCGGGCGGGCGCCAGCGGCGAAGTCTTCGCGGCCAAGTCAGTCCTCGAGGAGCGAGGTGTCGGACAGGACGGCGGGGTCGAACTGGCCGGGCTCGGGCCGAGTGACCTCGGCGGCGGATTCGAGCTCGACGATGCGGGCCTCGATGGCCTCCTGCTGAACCTGGGCCTCGATCTCGCTGCGGACCTCATCCAGCGCGGGGGCTTCCTGGGGCCGCGTCTCGTTGAGACGGATCACGTGGAAGCCGAACTGCGACTGGATGGGCTCGGAGACGGCGCCGGGCTCAAGGCCGGATACGCCCTGCTCGAACTCGGGCACCATCATACCAGCGCCGAACCAGCCGAGCTCGCCGCCCTGGGCGCCGGAGCCGGTGTCGGTGGAGACCTCCTGCGCGACGGCGGCGAAGTCCTCTCCGGCGTTCAGGCGGTCGATGACGGCCTGGGCCTCCTCCTGGGTTCCCACGAGGATGTGGGAGGCGTTCCACTCGGTCGCGGGCTCGACGTTGGCGAACTGCGCGTCATAGGCGGCCTGGACGGCCTCCTCGGTCACGGCGGAGACGACGACATCCCCGATCACGTCGTTGGCGAGGATGGAGCGGCGCTGGTTGGCGAGCGCGATGGCGAGGCTCGCGGGCTCTCCGGTGGCGGACTGGGCCAGGAGCTCCTGCTGGATGAGCTGGTCGGTCACGCCGGAAAAGAGCACGTCGGGGGGGAGCTGCTGGTATTGCGCGGGGAGCTGGGTCGCGGCGACGATGACCTCGCCCAGAGTGATGTTCGTGCCGTTCACGGTAGCCACGACGGTGTCGCGGGTGACGTCCTGGGCGGGGGTGGCGGCTTCACCGGCTGCGGCTTCGGAGTCGGTGGCCTGGGCGTCGGTGGTCTCTCCGTCGGGGACGGCGGTGGCCTCGGCCTCGGCTCCCGCGGGGGCCTGTTCGGTCGTCGCGGCCGGGGCTTCCTCGGTCGCCGTATCCTGGGTCGTGTCCTGGGCCGCAGCGGGCAGGGCCAGAGCCAGGGCGAGGACCGAGGCGGTCTGCAAGAGCATGAGCTGTTTCAGCATGGAACGAAGCCTTGATCGGGCGGCCAAGGTGGGCCGCGTTGACAGCGGAACCGCCCCCCCTTATCTCGACGGTCGGTCGAGGGGGCGCACGGGTCCCCAATTAGGCCGGGCGCGTGCGGGCCACAAGGAATCTCCTCACATTTCGGCGAGGGTCCGGCCCGGTCGGGGTCCGGCAACGCAGGAACGAGGACGGATCAGATGGGCTTGGGCACGCTCGCGCGGAGCATCTTCGGCACCCCGAACGACCGCAAGGTCAAGGCGGTCCGCCCGCTGGTGGACGCGATCAACGCGCGGGAGGGCCAGGTCAAGGCGCTGACCGACCAGGGCCTGAAGGACGCGACGGCGGCCCTGCGTGAAAGGGCGCGCGGCGGCGAGGATCTGGATGCGCTGCTGCCCGAGACGTTCGCGCTGGTGCGCGAGGCGGCGCGGCGGGCCCTAGGCCTGCGGGCCTTCGACGTGCAGCTCATGGGCGGAATCTTCCTTCACCAGGGCAACATCGCCGAGATGAAGACGGGCGAGGGCAAGACCCTTGTCGCGACCTTCCCGGCGACGCTGAACGCTCTGGCGGGCAAGGGCGTGCATGTGGTGACAGTGAACGACTACCTTGCCCGCCGCGACGCGGAGTGGATGAGCAAGGTCTACGCGATGCTGGGCCTGACCACGGGCGTCGTCGTCCCCCACCAGCCCGAGCCCGAGAAGCGGGAGGCCTATCAGGCCGACATCACCTACGCGACTAACAACGAGCTGGGCTTCGACTACCTGCGTGACAATATGAAGTCGGACCTCGCGCAGATGAACCAGCGGGGGCACAACTACGCCATCGTGGACGAGGTGGACTCCATCCTCGTGGACGAGGCGCGCACGCCGCTCATCATCTCGGGCCCGGCGCAGGACCGGTCCGAGCTTTATGTGAAGGTGAACACGCTGATCCCGTCGATCCCCGAGGCGGGGTATTCGGTGGACGAGAAGTCGCGCAACGTGACCTTCACGGACGAAGGCAACGACGTGCTGGAGGAGTTGCTTCGTGGCGCGGAGCTGCTGCCCGAGACGCAGTCGCTCTATGATCCCGAGAGCACGACGCTGGTGCACCATGTCAACCAGGCCCTGCGGGCGCACAAGCTGTTCCAGCGGGACAAGGACTACATCGTCCGCGACGGCAAGGTCGTGCTGATCGACGAGTTCACCGGGCGCATGATGATCGGCCGCCGCCTGTCGGACGGCTTGCACCAGGCCATCGAGGCCAAGGAAGGCGTGAAGATCGAGCCCGAAAACGTGACGCTCGCGTCCGTCACCTTCCAGAATTACTTCCGCCTCTACAGCAGGCTCGCGGGCATGACCGGCACGGCCCTGACCGAGGCCGACGAGTTCCGCGAGATCTATGGGCTGGGCGTGGTGGAGATCCCCACGAACCGCCCCGTGGCCCGCAAGGACGAGCACGACGCCGTCTACCGCACTGCTCGCGACAAGTACGAGGCCATCGTCAAGGCGATCCGCGAGGCGCATGAGAAGGGCCAGCCGATCCTGGTGGGCACGACTAGCATCGAAAAGTCGGAGATGCTGTCGAACCTCCTCAAGAAGGAGGGCATCCCGCACAACGTCCTGAACGCCCGCGAGCACGAACGCGAGGCCCAGATCGTGGCCGAGGCCGGGCAGCCCGGGGCCGTCACCATCGCGACGAACATGGCCGGCCGGGGCACCGACATCCAGCTCGGCGGCAACGTCGAGATGAAGGTGCTGGAAGCGCTCGCGGCCGATCCCGAGGCCGATCCGGCGGCGGTGCGCGCGCGCATCGAAGCGGAGCACGCCGCCGACAAGGAGCGGGTGAAGCAGGCAGGCGGGCTTTATGTCCTCGCCACCGAGCGGCACGAGAGCCGGCGCATCGACAACCAGCTTCGCGGGCGGTCGGGCCGGCAGGGCGATCCGGGACGGTCCTCGTTCTTCCTGTCGCTGGAGGATGACCTCATGCGGATCTTCGGGTCCGAGCGGCTGGACAGCGTCTTGTCGAAGCTCGGGATGAAGGAAGGTGAGGCCATCGTCCATCCCTGGGTGAACAAGTCGCTGGAGCGGGCGCAGGCGAAAGTCGAGGGGCGCAACTTCGACATCCGCAAGCAGCTCCTCAAGTTCGACGACGTCATGAACGACCAGCGCAAGGTCATCTTCGGCCAGCGCCGGGAGATCATGGAAACCAGGGACGTCAACGAGATCGTGGCCGACATGCGCCATCAGGTCGTGCAGGACCTCGTGGACGACTTCATGCCGCCGCGGAGCTATCCGGAGCAGTGGCAGGTCGACGCCTTGGCCGAAAGCGTCAAGCTGAAGCTGGGGCAGGAGTTGCCGATCGTGGCCTGGGCGGCCGAGGAGGGTGTGGATCAGGACGCGATCCGCGAGCGGATCATTGAGGCCGCGGACACGTTCATGGCCGAGAAGGAAGCGGCCTTCGGTCCCGACACGATGCGGAACGTGGAGAAGCAGGTTCTCCTCCAGACGATCGACGGGAAGTGGCGCGAGCATCTCCTGCGGCTGGAGCATCTGCGGTCGGTCGTGGGCTTCCGCGGCTATGCGCAGCGCGATCCGCTGAACGAGTACAAGACCGAGTCCTTCCAGCTTTTCGAGAAGCTGCTCGACGGTCTCCGCGAAGAGGTGACACAGAAGTTGTCCGCCCTGCGGCCCATGTTGGCCGAGGAAAGCCAGGCGATGATGCAGAACCTGATCGCCCAGCGGCGCGCCCAGATGGCCGCTGCCGCGCCAGGGCAGGCGGAGGCGGCACCCCCGCCCGTGCCCCAGGCACCTGCCGCACCGGCCCCGAGCCCCGTTCGGGCTGCCCCGGCGACGGTCTCCTTCGCAGCAGGCATCGCCGAGCTGGAGCCTGTTCCGTCCGAGCCGATCCCCGGCTTCAACGCTGAGGACCCTTCGACCTGGGGCAATCCGGGCCGCAACGACCTTTGCCCCTGTGGGTCGGGCAAGAAGTTCAAGCACTGCCACGGGGCGTTCTGAGCCCCGGGCCCGCGTGCCTTGGGCGCCGCGGGCTGGAAGGGCCGAGAATGTTTCACGTGAAACTCTGCTGGGGGGCTTTGGCGGGGCTTCTCCTTGCTGCGGGCCCGGGCTTGGCGCAGGACGCGCCGCCCGCTGAGACATTGGCTGAGTTGGAGGCGCCGCTGGCGAAGGGTGAGGTCCGGCTCACCGCGCCGGGCCTGCGGATCCAGGGGCGCGCTCTCGGCTTCGACGGGCGTTTCCTGCGGGTTGAGACCGAGACCGGCGAACTGACGCTCGACACCCAAGCCATGGCTTGTGAGGGGGCGGCCTGCCCGAAGGCCGAGGACTTCGTGCCGGAAATGCGGCTGTCCGGGGACGGGGGTCTGGGCGAGGTGCTGTTGCCCGCCCTCGTGGAGGGCTTTGCGGCCGCTCAGGGCTGGCAATTGGAGCGGGCCGGTGCCTACATCCTGCGTGACGATGGCCGGGAAGTGCTGCGCCTGTCCCTCCGGCTGAGCACCACCGCGGACGGCATTGCAGACCTCCTTTCCAACGAGGCCGATCTGGCGATGCTGGCCCGCGCACCACTGCCGCAGGAGACTGAACGGCTCATCGCGGCGGGCCTGGGCGGGATAGGGGAGCTTCGGTTGAGGCTCCTGGCGCAGGGGGCGCTCGTGCCGGTGACCGGGCCCGGGCAGCGGGTGGGGCGCATCACTCTGGAGGATCTGGCGCGCGTCTATGCGGGCGAGGTGACGAGTTGGGCCGATCTGGGCGGCGAGGACGTTCCGGTTCGGGCGCATCTGGGGCCGGATGAGTCGGCGCTGGCACAGGCCTTTGTCACGGAGGTTCTGGACGCTACGGGACGGGAGCTTTCACCGCAGGTGATCCGCCATGACGACGAGGCGGCGTTGCGGCAGGCTCTGTCGGATGATCCCCAGGCCCTCGGCATCCTGCCCTTCGAAAGCTTTGGCGAGGCGCAGCCGATGGCTCTGGTCGGCCAGTGCCGGCTGCCTTGGGTGCCGCGTCCATCGGCGGTGCGGGCCGGGGACTATCCACTGACGGTGCCTTTGGCGCTGCTCCAGCCCATGCGGCGGCTGGCCCCGGAGGCGCAAGCCTTTGTCGATTTCCTGGCCACGCCTGAGGCGCAGTTGGTGCTGCGGCGCGCGGGCCTTGTAGGAACCGAAGCGGTGCCGGTGCCCTGGGCCGAGCAGGGTGAGCGTCTGGCCGCTGCGATCCGTGGGGCGGGACCCGAGGTTCCGCTTCGGGAGTTGCAGCGGCTGGTCCGGGTTCTTGGACCCTTCACGCGTCAGTCCACCACCTTTCGCTTTGGGAACGGGACGGCGCTCGACCCGGTGTCACGCGGGTTGGTCCTGCGGCTCGCGTATGAGGTCGCGGAAGGACGCTACAGTGGGCGCACCCTGGTTCTGGCAGGCTTTTCCGACGGACGGGGGCCGGCCGAGGAAAACCGCGCCTTGTCGCTGCGCCGGGCGGAGGCGGTGAGGGACGCTTTGCTGGATGCGCTGGGCGGCCAGCTGCCTGAGGGGGTGCGCCTGCGTGTCCATGCCTTTGGCGAGGCGCTTCCCATTGGCTGCGATGGCGAGGGCGAGGGCCCTTGGAGCGCGAAAGTGAACCGCCGGGTGGAGCTTTGGGTCAGCGGTTAGCTGTTCCTAGGGCCAATGTATCCGGCTAGAGCAACCCCTCGGCCCGGAAGCTCAACTCCCGCTCCCGTCCGATGATGAGGTGGTCGTGGAGCACGAGGCCCAAGGCTTTGGCCGCGGCCTCGATCTGGGCGGTCATGTCGATATCGGCGCGGGACGGGGTCGGGTCGCCAGATGGGTGGTTGTGCACCACGATCATGGCCGAAGCGTTGAGTTCAAGCGCCCGCTTTACGACCTCGCGCGGGTAGACGGGCACGTGATCCACCGTGCCGCGGCCCTGTTCCTCATCGGCGATGAGGACGTTCTTGCGGTCGAGATAGAGGACGCGGAACTGCTCCTGCTCCTGATGCGCCATGACGGTGTGGCAGTAGTCGAGAAGCTGCGCCCAGCTTGAGACCACGTGGCGGCGCAGGACCTTGGCCCGCGCCATCCGGTGGGCGACGGCCTCCACGACCTTGAGTTCCAGCGCCACGGCGGGACCGACGCCGGGGACCTGTTCCAGCCGTGGGACCGGGGCCGACATGACGGTCGCGATGTCGCCAAATTCGTCGAGGAGCCGGCGGGCGAAGGGCTTCACGTCCTGACGCGGGATGATGCGGAACAGGAGAAGCTCAAGCAGTTCGTAGTCAGGCAGGGCCTGGGCACCGGCCTCGCTGAAGCGGGCACGCAGGCGGGCGCGGTGGTCGGTGATATAGGACGGGAGCTTGCCCGGCGCGAGTGCGACCGGCACGGCCTCATCGGTCGGGAACAGGGCAAGGGAATCGGACAGGCCGGGTGGATTCGACATGGCCCAGAACTGACAGAAGATAGTTAAGGAAGAGTTAAGTACGTGGTGAGGCGAAAGTGACGATGGTTGGTTGGCAGGCAGCAACCTGCTGTAATCCTTCAGGGACTACCCCGAATGCTTTCGCCAGATGGGGGTTTAAAACTCCCAGGGTCACCCAACTCCTTGCTCTCACGCTGCGGCGGGAAGCGGCCTTGCAAGGCCGCCTCCCACGTGCATCAGCCCTTCATCGAGTCCCAGAACCCCTTCACGGCGGAAAAAAACCCGGCGCTCTGGGGGTTGGTCTTGCCCTCAGACAGCTTGTCGAACTCCCGCAGGAGCTCCTTCTGCTTGGCGGTCAGGCTCACCGGCGTCTCGACCATGAGCTCGATGAACATGTCGCCGACCTCCTTGGACCGGAGCACGGGCATGCCTTTGCCGCGTAGGCGCATCTGGCGACCGGTCTGGGAGCCTTCGGGGATCTTCACCCGGGCGCGACCTCCGTCGATAGTCGGCACCTCGATGTCGCCGCCCAGGGCCGCAGTGGCCATGGAGACCGGGA
>CADCUU010000016.1 GCA_902805995.1 uncultured Rubellimicrobium sp. | reverse complement strand
GATCTTCATGCCCCTGCCCTCGCGTGCGCTGTCGAGCAGGCGGGCGATCTCCTCCTTGCCTTCCAGTTCATCGAGAAGTTGGCGCACCCGCTCCAGGTCGGCGGCGGCGAATTCGTCGATCAGGTTCGCCTGCCCGCGCACGATCAGCACCGGGCGGCGGACATGGTCCTGGCTCCACGCGGCGAGACCCGAAGCGACCAGCTCGGCGGCGGCGGAGTCGATCGCTTCGCGACGCTCGCGGATCTCGGTTCGAAGCCGGGCCTCGGCCTCGGCCAGGGTCAGCCCGGACAGCCGCGCGGTGACGTAGTTGGCGACTTCGGCCAGTGCCGCCGCCGTGGTGCCCGGGGGCAAACCGATTACCCGGTTCTCGACGCTACCGTCCGTCCCGACCAGCACCGCCAGCGCATCGCCTGGGCTGAGCGGCACGAAGGACAGCTGCTTCAAGCGCGGCTCGAACTTGGGAGCGACCACCACCCCGGCGCAGGCGGACAGGCCGGACAGGGCCGCGGTGGCGTTGGCCAGCGCTTCCTCCAGCGGCCGGTCGCGCAGCTGCGCCTCGATCGCCGCCCGCTCCCGGGTCCCGGGCATGCTCGCCTGCATGATGCCGTCGACGAACAGCCTGAGGCCGGTCTCGGTCGGAATGCGGCCGGCGGAGGTATGCGGGTGAGTGAGCAGCCCGCGCTCCTCCAGCTCCTGCATGACCGAGCGGATGGAAGCAGGCGACAGGTTGACGCTTCCGGCCAGCATCTTGGACCCGACCGGCTGCCCGCGCTCCAGGTAAGCCTCGACCACCAGCCCGAAGATCGAGCGCATGCGGTCGGTCAGTTCGATGATCGGCGGGGACATGGCGCCAGACTTAAGGGAGAGGACCGGCTCCCTCAATCCGTTCTGTCCGAGCCCTTCGACAAGCTCAGGATAAACTCCGTCGAGGACCTACTTCGAGAGCAGCCGAAAAACTATGCCTCGACTACGCTCAGCAGGGTCCCTCGACTTCGCTCGGGACGAACGGGTATGGGCAGCCGCGAACCAGTACCAGGAGACCTCCATGCGCCCCAGCGGCCGCGCCCCCGACCAGATGCGTGCCCTCAGTTTCGAGCCCGGCTTCACCCACCATGCGGAGGGCAGCTGCCTGGTGAGCTTCGGCGAGACCCGCGTGCTGGTCACCGCGTCGGTCGAGGAGAAGGTCCCGCCGTTCCTGCGCGGCAAGGGTCAGGGCTGGGTCACCGCCGAGTACGGCATGCTGCCCCGCGCCACCCACACCCGCGGGGCGCGCGAGGCGGCCAAGGGCAAGCAGTCGGGGCGGACGCAGGAGATCCAGCGGCTGATCGGGCGCTCGCTGCGGGCGGTCACCGAACTGACAAAGCTGGGTGAGCGGCAGATCGTGCTCGACTGCGACGTGATCCAGGCCGACGGGGGCACGCGCACCGCCGCGATCTCCGGCGCCTGGGTCGCGCTGCGGCTGGCGGTGGATGGGCTGAAGCTGCCGGCCGATCCGATCCGCACGCAGGTAGCGGCGGTGTCGTGCGGAATGCATGGGCGCGCGGCGGTGCTGGACCTCGACTATGCCGAGGACTCGACCGCCGGCAGCGATGGCAATTTCGTGCTGACCGCGGACGGGGCAATCGTGGAAGCGCAGCTGACCGCCGAAGGCGAGACGTTCGACGAGGAAGGGCTGCTGCGGCTG
>CADCUU010000015.1 GCA_902805995.1 uncultured Rubellimicrobium sp. | reverse complement strand
GAACGCTACGCGCCGAGCCAGCCCATGCGCGCCACAGCCTCAGGGAGGGGATGACATGCCCGACGGCAGCCTGACACCGAACGGGATCAACGTCGCCATCGTGGGCGTCGGCAACTGCGCGAGCTCCCTCGTGCAGGGGATCGCGATGTACCGCGAGGACACGGGCAACGAGCATATCGGCCTCATGCACTGGGACCTGGGCGGCTACCGCCCCGGCGACATCCGCGTGGTGGCGGCCTGGGACATCGACCGCCGCAAGGTGGGCCAGGACGTGGCGAAGGCCATCTTCGAGCGCCCGAACTGCACCCAGGTCTTCCACGCCGACGTGCCCGAGACCGGGGCCCGCGTGAAGATGGGCCGCATCCTCGACGGCTTCGCGCCCCACATGGCCGACCAGCCCGAGCACCGGACGTTCCTCAAGGCCGACCTTCCCGAGCCCTCCAAGGAGGAGGTCGTCCAGACCCTGCGGGAGTCGGGCACCCACGTCCTGATGAACTACCTGCCCGTGGGTTCGCAGGCCGCGACCGAGTTCTACGCCGAATGCGCGCTGGAGGCCGGGGTCGCCTTCGTCAACAACATGCCCGTCTTCATCGCCTCGGACCCCGTCTGGGCCAAGCGGTTCGCGGATGCGGGCATCCCCATCATCGGCGACGACATCAAGGCGCAGGTAGGGGCGACCATCGTGCACCGGGTCCTCGCGGACCTGTTTGCCAAACGCGGCGTGCGGCTCGACCGGACCTACCAGCTCAACACCGGGGGCAACACCGACTTCCTCAACATGCGGGAACGCGACCGGCTGGCGTCCAAGAAGATCTCCAAGACCGAGGCCGTGCAGGCCGTCGTCGGCCAGCGGCTCGACTGGGAGAACATCCATGTTGGCCCGTCGGACTACGTTCCCTGGCAAAACGACAACAAGGTGGCTTTCATTCGGCTGGAGGGCACCCAGTTCGGCGGCGTCCCCGTGAACATGGAGGTGCGCCTGTCGGTCGAGGACTCCCCGAACTCCGCGGGCGTGGCCATCGACATGATCCGCTGCGCCAAGCTCGCCCGCGACCGGGGCCTTGCGGGACCCATCGAGGCGCCGGCCGCCTTCTTCTGCAAGCACCCGCCGGTGCAGATGACCGACGACCTCGCCCATTCAGGCGTCGAGGCGTTCATCCGCGGCGACTGAACCCCTCTCCCGGTCCCCTCGGCGGCAGGCTAGAAGGCCCCTGCCGCCGAAACAGCCGGGAGATACGCCATGGCCGACTACGACCCCGAGAGCGAGGGCGCCGTCACCGACTTCGCCCGGCGCATGTCCTATGGCGATTACCTGCAGCTCGACCTGATCCTCTCGGCCCAGTCGCCCCTGACCGACGCGCATGACGAGATGCTCTTCGTCGTGCAGCACCAGACTTCCGAGCTCTGGATGCGCCTCGCCATCCACGAGATCGCCGCCGCCCGCGCCCTGATCGCGGCGGACGACACCGGCCCGGCGATGAAAATGCTGGCCCGGGTTTCCCGGATCTTCGAGCAGCTCAACTCGGCCTGGGACGTGCTGCGGACCATGACCCCCAGCGACTACACCCGCTTCCGCGAGCAGCTGGGCCAGTCCTCGGGCTTTCAGTCCCGCCAGTACCGCGTGATCGAATACATGCTGGGCAACCGCAATGCCGCCATGCTGCGCCCCCATGTCCATGACGACAC
>CADCUU010000014.1 GCA_902805995.1 uncultured Rubellimicrobium sp. | reverse complement strand
GCCCGCAAGGCTGCGGCCCAGGCTGCCCCTGCCGGTCGCGGTGGACCTGTCATCCAGCCGGGCCCGCCGCCCAGCGAGGAGGACCGCCGCTCCGCGCTCATGGCCCGCAAGCCCGACCGCGAGAAGGGTGGCGACGCCCGGGGTGCGGCCAAGGATGCCAAGCCCGCCAAGCCCGCCCGGGAGGCCGAAGAACGGCGCGGCGGCAAGCTCACCCTGACCCAGGCCCTCGACAGCGAGGGGCGCGTGCGCTCCATGGCGGCGATGCGCCGCAAGCAGGAGCGGGCGCGGGCCAAGGCCATGGGCTCGCACGATCCCCGCGAGAAGGTCGTCCGCGACGTCCAGCTCCCCGAGGCGATCACGGTGGGCGAGCTCGCCAACCGCATGGCCGAGCGGACCGCCGACGTCATCAAGGCGCTGATGCGCAACGGCATCATGGCGACTCAGAACGAGACGCTGGACGCCGACACCGCCGAGCTCATCATCGCTGACTTCGGGCACCGGGTGGTGCGCGTGTCGGACGCCGACGTGGAGCAGGTGATCGATACGGTCGCCGACGCGCCCGACGCGCTCCTGCCGCGCCCGCCCATCGTCACCATCATGGGCCACGTGGACCACGGCAAGACCTCGCTCCTCGACGCCATCCGCAAGACCAGCGTCGTGGCGGGCGAGGCCGGGGGCATCACCCAGCACATCGGCGCCTATCAGGTGCGCACCGAAGGGGGCTCGCTCCTGACCTTCCTCGACACGCCCGGCCACGCGGCCTTCACCTCCATGCGCGCCCGCGGCGCGCAGGTGACGGACATCGTGGTGCTGGTGGTGGCAGCGGACGACGCGGTCATGCCGCAGACGGTGGAGGCCATCGCCCACGCCAAGGCGGCCAAGGTCCCCATGATCGTGGCGATCAACAAGATCGACAAGTACGACGCCGATCCCCAGAAGGTGCGCACCGACCTCCTCCAGCACGAGGTGGTGGTCGAGGCCATGTCCGGCGACGTGCAAGACGTGGAGGTGTCGGCCAAGACGGGGCAGGGGCTCGACGAGCTCCTGGAAGCCATCGCGCTGCAGGCGGAGATCCTGGAGCTGCGCGCCAACCCGAGCCGTCGCGCCCTGGGCGCGGTGATCGAGGCCAAGCTCGACGTGGGCCGCGGGCCTGTGGCGACGGTCCTGGTCCAGAACGGGACGCTCAACAAGGGCGACATCTTCGTCGTGGGCGAGAAGTGGGGCAAGGTCCGCGCCCTCATCAACGACAAGGGCGAGACGGTGGAGTCGGCCGGCCCCTCGGTTCCTGTGGAGGTCCTGGGCCTCAATGGCACGCCGGAGGCCGGGGACGTCCTCAACGAGGTGGAGACCGAGGCGCAGGCGCGCGAGATCGCCGACTACCGCGCCAAGGTCACGCGCGACAAGCGCGCCGCGGCAGGTGCGGCTACGACGCTCGAGCAGCTCATGGCGCGGGCCAAGGCCGACCTGAGCGTGGCCGAGCTGCCGGTGGTGGTGAAGGCGGATGTGCAAGGCTCGGCCGAGGCCATCGCCCAGGCGCTGGAGAAGGTCGGCAACGAGGAGGTGCGCGTCCGCGTGCTCCATTCGGGCGTCGGGGCCATCACAGAGTCCGACGTGGGCCTGGCGGAAGCCTCCAAGGCGCCGGTCATCGGCTTCAACGTCCGGGCCAACGCGCCGGCGCGCGCCGCGGCT
>CADCUU010000013.1 GCA_902805995.1 uncultured Rubellimicrobium sp. | reverse complement strand
TCAACCTGCTGAGCCGAATCCGCCGGCTCTGCCTGGAGGTGGCCGACCTCACGCGCGTGGAGGGCTGACGGCCCGCCCCGGACCACCCTGCGACCGGCCCCAAAACCGGTCCGCAACCGCTTCAAACCAGCCCACGCGACTTCGGCCTGTCCGCAACGTGGGCCCACCCGCGAGGTGGGACTGTCCAAAGCTGCCAGAACGCGCGAGAGCAGGCGCCGCACCACCGCGCAACTGCCCGCCCCAATACCAAGATGCGCGACGTTCCGACCTCTCGGAACGCCGCGCACCCGGACCCCTCACGACACGACACAACCCAGCACGACCGCTAACGACACAAACCAGCACGCCCGGCCCACACTTGCCGGACCGCCATCGTAGGGCGGTACCTCCCTGCCACTCGTCGAAGGAGTGACTGTCGGGCACCGCCCTACAGGGGGCGTATCTGTCAAACAAATGGACTTCTTCTTGGTTCCCGAGTTTCTGCGGATACTCGCCAAATCCGCAGAATAGCTGTAAGAGTCAGACCCACAGCTTGTAGGGCAGCGTCGCACTGAACCCCACACACTGGCAAACCTACCCAACAAAGGCGTTGCGTGACCCCGACCCACCGTTCGGCGCAGTCAGACTTTGTTAACCATTTTGCGGCATCTTCCTCCGATGCTCCCGGATCTTGCCCCCATCCCCGCCGACCAAAGTCGCATCTCCATCGCCCTTTCCGCGACGGGCCTAGCGCACTATGCTTGGCTGCAAGAGGATGCTGCAGTGCAGAAACACGTCGCCTTCCCAGCCGTAACCCTTGTCACGACCGACGCCCCCATGTCGGCCGAGGTCTTTGGCGGCCGTGCGAAATGCCTTCAGCGGCTGATCCGCCTGGGGATGCCGGTGCCGCTGACCGTGGCCCTGTCCTTCGACGCCGTGCGCGGGATCGCGCAGGGGCGGATGCCCGATATCGTGCAGATCATGGCTCCGTTCGGCTTCGCGCCGCTCCTCTCCGTGCGCCCCTCCAGCCTCGACCCCGACTGGGGCGGCCCCGGCGCGATCCTCAACATCGGCATGACGCACGAGAGGCACGAGGAACTGGCCCTGACCGCGGGCGAACGGGCCGCGACCTCCCTCTACCTCCGGTTCATCCAGAGCTATGCGGTCCAGGTCGCCCGCCTTGACCCGGAGCCCTTCGACCTCCCCGAGGAGCCCTCGCGCGCCACCCTCAGGGCCATGCTCGACGCCTACGAGCACGAGACAGACGAGCCCTTCCCCCAGGACCCCGCCGTGCAGCTGGCCGAGGTGCTGCGGAGCATGGCCCGCGCCTGGGACGGCACCACCGCGCGGCTCCTCCGCCAGGCCAAGGGCGCGCCGACCGATGCAGGCCTAGGCCTCGTAGTGCAGGCCATGGCGCTGGGCGTCGGCCGGGGGGAGTCCGGCTCTGGCGTGATCCAGTTCGTGGACGGCGACACCGGCGAGACCCGGATCATCGGCCGCTACCTCGGCCAGAGCCAGGGGCGCGAGGCGCTCCGCGCCGGAACGGGCGCCGCCTACCTGACCCGCGACGACCGCGGCAGTTCGCTGGAGGAGTCCTGCCCCGAAGCCTTTGCCGAACTCCTCCGCCACGGCCGGCACGGCCGCGAGCGCCTGCGCGAGGAGATGCAGATCGAGTTCACGCTTGAGAACGGTCGACTGCGCATCCTCGACGCCGTGCGCGTGCCCCGGTGCTCCCGCGCGGCCGTCCGCATCGCTGTAGCGCTGGCGCAGGACGGCATCATCCCGCGCGAGGACGCGGTGATGCGGGTGGAGCCTAACGCGCTCTCCGAACTCCTGCACCGCCGCGTCGATCCCGCCGCCTCGCGCGACCGGCTGGTGGGCGGCATCGCCGCGAGCCCCGGTGCCGCCTCCGGCCGTATCGTCTTCTCCGCCGCCGACGCCCAGGCCTCCGCCGCGCGCGACGAGCCCTGCATCCTCGTCCGCCGCGAGACCACGCCCGAGGATATCCGCGGCATGCACGCCGCCTCGGCGGTGCTCACGATCCGGGGCGGCATGACCTCCCACGCCGCCGTCATCGGGCGTGGCCTGGGCCTGCCCTGCGTGGTCGGCGCCTCCGAGTTGGAGATCGACCGCCGCCGCCGCGTCATCGTGGGTCCTGGCGGGCGCACCCTGGCCGAGGGCGACGTCATCACGGTGGACGGCACCGCCGGAGAGATCCTGGTGGGCGAGGCCCCGATGCTCGACGCCGCGCTCGACGACAACTTCCGCACGCTCCTCGCCTGGGCGGACGAGTTCCGCGACATCGGCGTGCGCGCCAATGCCGACACGCCTGCCGACGCCCGCATCGCCCGCGAGTTCGAGGCCCAGGGCATCGGCCTATGCCGCACCGAGCACATGTTCTTCGAAGGTGAGCGCATCGGCATGATGCGCGAGATGATCTTCGCCGACACCGCCCAGGCCCGCCGCGCCGTGCTCGACCGGCTCCTGCCGATGCAGCGCGCCGACTTCGCCGCGCTCTTCCGCATCATGGCGGGCCAGCCCGTCTGCATCCGCCTCTTCGACCCGCCGCTGCACGAGTTCCTCCCCTCCGACCGCCAGGGGCTGCGCGACTTGGCCGAGGGGCTGTCGCGCCCCTTGTCCGACGTGGAGGCGCGGGTGGAGGCCTTGCGCGAATACAACCCGATGCTGGGCCTGCGCGGCGTCCGCCTCGGCATCACCGTGCCCGAGATCTACGACATGCAGGCCCGCGCCATCTTCGAGGCCGCGGTCGAATCTGCGGGGCAGGGCGCCCCCGTGGTGCCCGAGGTGATGATCCCCCTCGTCTCTGCGCGCCGCGAGGTGGAGATCGTGAAGGCCCGCATCGATGCCGTGGCCGCCGCCGTTCGCGCTGAAACAGGCGTGCGCTTCGATTACCGCTTGGGTGTGATGGTGGAGACGCCCCGCGCCGCTCTTCGTGCCGCGGAAATCGCGCAGCACGCGGCCTTCCTGTCCTTCGGCACGAACGACCTCACGCAGATGACCTACGGCCTGTCCCGCGACGACGCTGGGCGGTTCCTTGGGGCCTATGTCGGCCAAGGCGTGTTCGAGGAGGACCCGTTCCACTCCCTCGACCTCGACGGCGTGGGCGAACTTCTCCAGATCGGGGCGGAGCGTGGGCGTCAGGCTCGGCCCGAGGTCGTGCTTTCGATCTGCGGCGAACACGCCGGATCGCGCCGCGCGATCGAGTTCTGCCGGAGCCAGGGCTTCGATTACGTATCCTGTTCGCCCTACCGGGTTCCGATTGCGCGACTTTCTGCCGCTCAGGTTGCCTTGGAGAATTTAGGCAATTCAGTGTCTTAATTAAGGCATTCAGACATCTGAAACATAGTCGGCGGATATCGACCACCCCCTCTGGCGGTGTGTCGCGCATATCACTGTGTCTCGGGTGACACAGGGGAACTAAATTCGTAGTCCTGTCCTGCAGCGGGGGCCAACCCGCGGAACGATGGGACAGCTGAATGACGGTTTGGTTCGGGCGCGTATTCGGCGCTCTGGTGGCTTCGGCCTTCACGATTGGTCTGGCCAACGCCTCGCCTGTCGCCGGGTCCTCCACGGCCCAACGGCTCGACAGCGCCCTGGGAACCGCGCGCCACGGAGCCGAGGTTACCTTGGCCGCGCGGGCGGGCCATCTGCCGCCGCCGTCCGAGCGTGCCATCGAAACGAAGCAATCCCTCCCGACCCTCATCGACCAAGCCGAAGCCGAAGGCAACGACGAATGGCACTGCCTGGCCCAGGCCCTGTACCATGAGGCGCGCGGCGAAAGCCTGACCGGGCAGATCGCCGTGGCCGAGGTCATCCTGAACCGCCGCGACAGTGGACGCTATCCCGGCACCGTTTGCGGCGTTGTCCAGCAGGGCACGGGCGAAAAGTGGATGTGCCAGTTCTCATATTACTGCGATGGCTTGTCGGACGACATCCGGGACGAGGACTCCTGGGACCTCATGGGCCGCATCGCCCGCGTCATGCTCGACGGCGCCCCCCGCGAGCTGACGGATGGTGCGTTGTTCTACCACACCAACGCCGTCCAGCCCTACTGGGCCGAGGAGTTCTTTCAGACCGCCGAGATCGGCGCGCACCTGTTTTACGTCGAGGAGCAGATGCAGATGGCGTCCAACGCCTCCAACTGAGCCTTGCTTGCCCGGAGGTTCCCGTCACGATAGGGACGCGGGGCAACAGCACGGCCCGGGCATGACCGACGACCTTTCCACGGCCTTCGACCTTCACGCCCGCGCCGAGGCGATGGGCGGCCCGCTCGACCGCATCTCCCTGCGCGACCACGTCGTCGCGGCCGAGATCGGCGCCTTCGAGGTGGAGCGCGGCGTGACCCAGCGCCTCCGCTTCGACATCGTCGTCGAGGTGCTGCCTCTTGGCGACGCGGGCGACGACGTGGACCGCATCCTGTCCTACGACCGCTTGGCCGACGCCGTGGCCGCCGAACTGGCGGCCGAGCGTCTGGCGCTCCTCGAAACCCTCGCCTCCCGCATCGCCTCCCGCATCCTGAGGGAGCCGCAGGCCGCGCGGGTGTTCCTGCGCGTGCAGAAGCTCGACCGCGGCCCCGGCGACCTGGGCGTCGAGATCGTGAGGAGCCGGGAGGAGACCGGGGCGGAGCCGTCGGGATCCGACAACCTGCCGCTCCGGGTGGTCCTTCTGGGAGAGCGCGAGGCGGAGTCAGCGTCCCTGTCCGCGATGATCGACCAACTGACCAACAAGGCGGGCGCCCTGCTGCTCGTGGCGCCGGCCTGCCCATCTCCTCGGGCCCGCACCCCGGACGCGCAGAACCGCCTGGATCTCCTCGCGGCCGACCAAGGCGCATGGCTGCTGGCAGAACGGGATGACCGGCTGGAGGTGGCTGCGACCCGGACGGAACTGGACTGGCATCTCCGCCGTGGTCGACCGGTCGTCTGGGCTCCCGCCAAGCTGTCCATCGACGGGGGCTGGAGCGGGGCGGACCCCCTCTTTCGCACGGTCATGTTCGCCGAAGCCATGGGAGCGCTGGAAGTTCTGCTGATTGGCCCTTCACCCGGCGGCCTGATGGAGGCTCCCCTGCGCGTGCGCCGCGCCACGCTCGATGCCCCATTGGAGGAGCGCCACGACTGGACCGCGCCCGAATGACCGCCTACTGGCGCCCGATCCCCATGACCGATGTGGCCCGCCCGGACGGCGCGCTGACGCTGGCCGGCGGCTGGTGCTGGTTCGACCGCGTCGAGCGCCTGTCCCGCACCGAGCCGCCCCGGATCGTCCTGCTGTCCGAGGTCCCGCCCGAGGTCATTGACCGCCTCACAGCCACGCGTGAGCCCATCGCGGGCCTTTCCTGGGACGCGCCGCGGATCATGGGCATCCTCAACGTCACGCCCGACAGCTTCTCGGATGGGGGGCTCTTCGACGCGCCCGCGGCGGCCATCGCCCAGGCGCGCGCCATGGAGGCTGGGGGCGCCGACCTCCTCGACATCGGCGGAGAGAGCACCCGCCCTGGCGCCCGTGAGTTACCGCCGGAGGAGGAGACGGCCCGCGTCGTCCCCATCCTCGACGCCCTTCGGCAGGACGGCACCGTCCCGCTCTCCATCGACACCCGCAAGGCCGGAGTGGCCGAGGCGGCGCTGCACGCGGGTGCCGATATCGTAAACGACGTCTCCGCGCTCACCTTCGACCCGCGCATGGCCCAGGTCGCCGGGGCCGCGCGGGGCCTCTGCCTCATGCACGCCCAGGGCACGCCCGAGACGATGCAGAAGGACCCGCGCTACGATGACGTCCTCCTCGACGTCTACGACCAGCTTGAGGAACGGCTGGCCCATGCCGAATCCCACGGCATCCCGCGCGCGCGGATACTGGTCGATCCGGGTTTGGGTTTCGGAAAGACTCTGCAACACAACGTGAGCCTGCTGCGCCGCCTGTCGCTTTACCACGCGCTGGGATGCGCGGTACTTCTGGGCGCGTCGCGCAAGGGGTTCATCGGCACCCTGAGCGGGGCGGCGGAGGCCCGGAACCGGATGCCCGGCTCCCTTGCCGTCGCGCTGCATGGCGCGGCGCAGGGGGTCCAGATGATCCGGGTGCACGACGTGAGCGAAACAAGACAGGCCCTGAGCCTGCAGCAAGCACTAGGCGGGACAACATGACCAAGAAGCTTTTCGGCACCGACGGGGTGCGCGGCACGGCCAACACCTGGCCCATGACGGCCGAGCTTGCGCTGCGTTTGGGCGCGGCGGCCGGGCGCTACTTCCGCAACGACGGATCGAACGGCCACCGCGTCGTGATCGGCAAGGACACCCGCCTGTCCGGCTATATGTTCGAGAACGCGCTGACCGCCGGCCTCACCTCCACGGGCATGAACGTCCTGCTGCTCGGCCCCGTGCCGACGCCCGCCGTGGGCCTCCTGACCACCTCCATGCGCGCCGATGTGGGGATCATGATCTCCGCCTCGCACAACCCGCACAACGACAACGGCATCAAGTTCTTCGGCCCCGACGGCTTCAAGCTGTCCGACGAGGCCGAGGCCGAAATCGAGGCCTTGGTCGAGGCCGGCGTGGAGCCCACCCAGGCCGGCAATATCGGGCGTGCCAAGCGCATCGACGACGGCCGCTTCCGCTACATGGAGCGGCTCAAGTCCACCTTCCCCAAGGGCCGCAGCCTCGAAGGGCTCAAGGTCGTGATCGACTGCGCGAACGGCGCGGCCTACAAGGTCGCCCCCGAGGTCCTGTGGGAGCTTGGCGCCACCGTGGTCCCCGTGGGCACCAACCCGAACGGCACCAACATCAACGACGGTTGCGGCTCCACCGCGCCCCAGGCCGCGGCCGAGATGGTCGTGACCCACGGCGCCGATATCGGCATCTGCCTCGACGGGGACGCCGACCGCGTGATCCTGATCGACGAGAACGGGGAGATCGCCGACGGCGACCAGCTCATGGCGCTTATGGCCGCGCGCTGGGCGGATCAGGGCAAGCTCCAGGGCGGCACCCTGGTCGCGACGGTGATGTCGAATCTCGGGCTCGAACGCTTCCTGGGCGGCCGTGGCCTCCGGCTGGAGCGGACCGCCGTGGGTGACCGCTATGTCGTGGAGGCAATGCGCGCCGGTGGCTGGAACCTCGGCGGGGAGCAGTCGGGCCACATTGTCATGACCGACTACGCGACCACGGGCGACGGCCTCCTCGCCGCGCTCCAGGTCATCGCCGCCATGGCCGAGACGGGGCTCCCCGCTTCCCGGCTCCTGCGCCAGTTCGAACGTGTGCCCCAGCTTCTCAGGAATGTCCGCTACGCCGCGGGGCAGCAGCCGCTGTCCTCCCCCACGGTCCAGGCCGTGATCGAAGGGGCCAAGGCGCGCGTGCATGGGCAGGGCCGCATCCTGATCCGCAAGTCCGGGACCGAGCCGCTGATCCGCGTCATGGGCGAATGCGAAGATGAGGCGCTCCTCGCCCAGGTCGTGGGTGAGATCGTCGCCGCCGTGGAAACCGCCGCTATGGCCCACGCCGCCGAATAAGGCCGAGGGGGTTCGGCGGCTTCTGGCCGATCCCCTAGGGCACCCGGTCGTCGATCCGCGCCGTCCGGGCCCCGATCCTTGGAACCGCTCCTGCTCGCCTTAGTTGCCCCCCGCCATCAGAGGAGGGCAGCGCATGTTCCTACGTATCGACAAGCTCCAGGTGGAGCTCCCGGCGCCCAAGAAGCAGGACCCGAACGCCGGGGCCGCTCTTCAGGAGCTGCTGGGCGGCAAGTACGGCGAGATGTCGACTTTGGGCAACTACATGTTCCAAAGCTTCAACTTCCGCTCCAAGTCCAAGCTGAAGCCCTTCTACGAACTCGTGGCCGCCATCACCGCCGAGGAGCTGGGCCATGTGGAGCTCGTCTCCAACGGTGTCGCGATGCTCAACAACGGCCCCGACGCGGCCGCGGACGACTCCGGCAACGGCGGCGACATCTCCATGGGCCCCTTCGAGGCGATGAGGGAGATCCGCTCCGCTGCGAGCTTCCTGTCCCACGGCGGCGGCGCGGTGCCGGTCAACTCCAACTCCATGAGCTGGAACGTGGACATGGTGACGACCACCGGGAACGTGGTCTTCGACCTTCTCCACAACTTCCACCTCGAATGCGGGGCGCGCCTCCACAAGCTGCGCGTTTATGAGACGCTGGACAGCTCCGACGCCACCGGGCGCGAGGTCTGCGGCTACCTTCTGGTTCGGGGCGGCGTCCACGCCCATGCCTATGCGCTGGCCCTCAAGAAGCTGACCGGCGTCAGCATCGAGCAGATGCTGCCCACGCCCAACATCCCGACGGACCGCATTCCCGAATGCCAGAAGTACCTGGCCGAGGGCTCGCATCGCCGGCTCTACACCTTCAGCCCCTCCGACTACCGCTCCATCGCGGGGATCTGGGAAGGCGAGATGGCGCTCCCCGACGACCCGCCGGGCGAACTTGAGGTGGTTGAGGGCATGCCCGACGGCGGCCGTATCCACGACCTCGTGGGCCAGCCCTCGGCCTTCTCTCCCGACTACGCGCCCGAGGAGTTCTACGAGATCGCCGAGCGCCTGACCAAAGCGGCGCATCAGGGCGCCGGCTCGCTCTGACCACCAGCGGCGCTTGTCGACCGGCAGGCGCCGCATTCGCCGGGGGTCACGCACCTGAGCCCCGGCCCAGGGTTTGGTTCAACCGTTCAGCTTACGCTCGAATCGGACGGCGTTGCGTGACCCTCCTGGACCGTTCGTCGCCGTCAGACTCCATTAACCCGCCTGCGCGATCCTCCAACGAAGAAGGGGTGCCGAATCACCGGCACCCCCTTTGGATAGGTCGAAGCAGCAATGTGCCCCGAATTCGCGTCAGTTGCGCGCCCGGTCGACCATCTTGCCCTTGGAGATCCAGGGCATCATGGCGCGGAGCTTCTCGCCCACCTGCTCGATCTGGTGCTCGTCGTTCAGGCGGCGGGTCGCCTTGAACATCGGCTGGCCGACGGCGTTCTCCTGCATGAAGTCGCGGACGAACTTGCCGGTCTGGATGTCCCGAAGAACCTCCTTCATGCGCGCCTTGGTCTCCGCATAGGGGAGGATGCGCGGGCCCGACACGTACTCGCCGTACTCGGCCGTGTTCGAGATCGAGTAGTTCATGTTGGCGATGCCGCCTTCGTAGATCAGGTCCACGATCAGCTTCACCTCATGGAGGCACTCGAAGTAGGCCATCTCGGGCTCGTAGCCGGCCTCGACCAGCGTCTCGAAGCCCATGCGGATCAGCTCCACGAGGCCGCCGCACAGAACGGCCTGCTCGCCGAACAGGTCGGTCTCGCACTCCTGGCGGAAGTTGGTCTCGATGATGCCCGAACGCCCGCCACCGATGGCGGAGCAGTAGGACAGCCCGATCTCCATGGCGCGGCCCGAGGCGTCGTTGTGCACGGCCACGAGGCAGGGCACGCCGCCGCCCTTGACGTATTCGCCGCGGACGGTGTGCCCGGGGCCCTTGGGCGCCATCATGATGACGTCCACGCCCTTCTTCGGCTCGATCAGGCCGAA
>CADCUU010000012.1 GCA_902805995.1 uncultured Rubellimicrobium sp. | reverse complement strand
GAGGGCGACCGCGGCCACCAGTTCCGCATCCTGCGCGCCGTGAAGAACCGCTTCGGCCCCGCGGATGAAATCGGCGTCTTCGAGATGACGGGCAAGGGCCTCGCGGAGGTCAAGAACCCGTCCGCCCTCTTCCTCGCGGAACGCGGCACCCCCGCCCCGGGCTCCGTGGTCTTCGCGGGCGTGGAGGGGACGCGCCCCATCCTGTGCGAGATCCAGGCCCTCGTGGCCCCCGCCGCGCCCGGCACCGCGCGCCGGTCCGTCGTGGGCTGGGACGGCGGGCGCCTCGCCATGATCCTCGCGGTGCTCGACGCGCGGGCGGGCCTGTCCTTCGCCGGGCTCGATGTCTACCTCAACGTCGCGGGCGGGTTGCGCATCACCGAACCCGCCGCCGACCTCGCCGTCGCCATGGCCCTCGTCTCGGCCCAAAGCCAGCGCGCCCTCGACCCGCAGGAGGTCGTTTTCGGCGAGATCAGCCTGTCGGGCGCGCTACGTCCCGTCTCCCAGACCGAAAACCGGTTGAAGGAAGCGCAAAAACTTGGTTTCACGGCAGCGATCCTGCCCGTCCTGCCCAAGCGGGCGACCGGTCCGGGCCTCGCCCTGCGCGAAAGGTCCGACCTCGCCGCTGCCGTAGCCGACCACCTGAGGCAGGACGCGTAAGGGCCGAAGGGCCGCCACAGGGACAGGGACGCAATGGAAGGCTTCACCATCATCGACGGGATCGTCGCGGTCGTTATCGTGATCTCGGCGCTCCTGGCCTACAGCCGCGGCCTCGTGCGCGAGCTTCTGGCCATCGCGGGCTGGATCGGCGCGGCGGTCCTCGCCTTCATCTTCGCCGATCAGGCCCAGCCCCTCGTGCAGCAGATCCCCGTCCTGGGCGACTTCATCGGCGATTCCTGCGAACTCGCGATCATCGCCGCCTTCGCCGCGGTCTTCGCCGTGGCCCTGGTGATCTTCGCGATCTTCACGCCGCTCTTCTCCGGCGCGATCCAGCGGTCGGCATTGGGCGGCCTCGACCAGGGCCTGGGCTTCCTCTTCGGGGTGGCGCGCGGGGTGCTCCTCGTGGCGGTGGCCTTCTTCGTCTATGAGACGGTGCTTAGCAGCCAGGACATCCCCATGGTCGAGGACAGCCGCTCCGCCGCCGTCTTCGCCAACCTCACCGGCCAGATCGCCGAGCAGGACCCCCAGGCCGCCCTGGGCTGGGTCACCTCGCAGTACGAACAGCTCGTCGGCACCTGCGCCGCGCCGTCCACGGATGTCGACGCAGAAGTTCCGGCGGAAAGCGACGCCTGAGGCGCCTGTTGCGGCGGCGGGTCACGCGATTGCACAGGTCACGTTCGTGACGGGTGCGTGACAGGCCCGCCCGACCCCGGTAAGAGGGCGGCGACCTCCCCTGCCGCCCCATCGGAGCCGGACTCATGACCGAACAGGTCCACTACGCCCACCCCTTCGACGACGACAAGTTGCGCGAGGAATGCGGCGTCTTCGGCGTCCTGGGCGTTCAGGACGCCGCCTCCTTCGTGGCGCTCGGCCTCCACGCCCTCCAGCACCGCGGGCAGGAGGCCGGGGGAATCGTCACCTACGAGCCCGAGGGCGGCTTCCACCAGGTCCGCCGCATGGGCTACGTCCGCGACAACTTCACCTCGCGCGACGTGATGGACCTCCTGCCCGGCGCGCTGGGAATCGGGCATGTCCGC
>CADCUU010000011.1 GCA_902805995.1 uncultured Rubellimicrobium sp. | reverse complement strand
GGGCGCGGCCCACGCGTCCCCCATCCCCCAACCGGACAGGAGGTGTCCGCGATGCTTTTCACCGAGACGACGGAGGTGCCGCAGTCCGCGCTCCCCGTCGCCCGCCTCCGGGACCAGCTCCGCCTTGGCCGGGGCTTTTCGGACGACGCCGTGCAGGACGAACTCCTCGTGGGCTTCCTGCGCGCCGCCATGGCCGCCATCGAGGGGCGGACGGGCAAGGCGCTCCTGTCCCGCAACTTTGCCCTGTCGCTGACGGCCTGGCGCTTCCCCGACCGCCAACCCTTCCCCGTGGCCCCCGTCTCGGCGCTCCTGTCGGTCACCTTGGCCGACCGGATGGGCGCACAGACCCCGGTTCCCCTGTCGTCGCTGTGGCTGGAGCCTGACGCCAACCGCCCCTGCCTCGCGGCCTCCGGCGCGCTGCCCTCCATCCCGTCCGGCGGCACCGCGCGCATCTCCTTCACGGCGGGCTTCGGCCCGACCTGGGCCAGCGTCCCCCCCGACCTCGCGCAGGCCGTCCTGATGCTCGCGGCCCATTACCACGAATACCGGCACGAGACGGGCCTCGACGGCGGCTGCATGCCCTTCGGCGTGGCCGCCCTGATCGAGCGTCACCGCCCCCTGCGCCTGGGGGCCCCGGCATGAGGACCCCCCGCCTGAACCGCCGCCTCACCCTGGAGGAACCGCTCCGCTCCCCCGACGGCGCGGGCGGCCACCACGCCGCCTGGGCCGAGCTTGGCGCCCTCTGGGCCGGGATCGACCCCGCAGGGACCCGCGTCCAGCCGATTCCGGCCGCGCAGGGGACCACGGCACCCCTCCGCATCACGGTCCGCGCCGCACCCCCTGGCGCGCCGTCCCGCCCGCGCCCCGGCCAGCGCTTCCGCGACGGAGCCCGCACTTTCGCCATCAGCGCGGTGCAGGAGGCCGACCCCACCGGCCGCTTCCTCCTCTGCCTCGCGCAGGAGGAGGGCGCGCTGTGACCTACGCCGTCTCCCGCGCGCTCCAGTCCGCGCTCTATGCCCGCCTCGCGGCCGATCCGACCCTGGGCGCGCTGGTCGGCCCCCATGTCTACGACGCGATGCCCCCTGGGCCCCGTCCGCCCCTATACGTGGCGCTGGGCCCGGAGGTGGTCCGCGACCGCTCCGATCAGACTGGCCGGGGCGCCGACCACGACCTCGCCATCGTGGTCGTCACCGACGAGCCCGGCTTCAGTCGCGCCAAGGAGGCCGCCTCCGCCGTGTCCGATGCGCTCCTCCACGGGGGTCTCCCCCTCACGCGGGGCCGCCTCGTCTCGCTCCTGTTCCTGCGCGCCCAGGCCGCCCGCAAGGGCGAGCTTCGCCAGATCGACCTCATCTTCCGCGCCCGCGTCGAGGACGACGCCGCGCCCCAACCCTAGGAGTTCCCATTATGCCCGCCCAGGCCGGCAAGGACCTGCTTCTCAAGATCGATATGGACGGCCAGGGGTCGTTCCAGACCGTCGCGGGGCTGCGCAGCACGCGCCTGTCCTTCAACGCGGAAACCGTGGACGTCACTTCGCTGGGCAGCCCCGGCGGCTGGCGCGAGCTTCTGGCCGGCGCGGGCCTGCGCTCCGCATCGCTGTCGGGCAGCGGCGTCTTCAAGGACGAGGCGACCGACGCCCGCCTCCGCGCCCTTTTCTTCGACGGGCGCATCCCGGCCTGCCAGGTGGTGATCCCCGCCTTC
>CADCUU010000010.1 GCA_902805995.1 uncultured Rubellimicrobium sp. | reverse complement strand
GGGCGTCGCCTGGAAGATGGCGGTCGCGGTCGTTAGCGGCGACAACGCGATGGCCAGTACGAAGCCGAAGGTGCCGATCATCTCGCTCAGGTTCCGGCCCATCACGGCGGGGTGCAACAGCTCCCGCGACCAGACCCGATTGCCGCGCCGCCACGCGACTCCGCCAAAGATCGCCATCCCCGCGACCCCAAGCCCCAGCAGGATCTGCCCCGCCGGGAGATGCCCGGACATGAGCTTGATGAACACGTCCTCAACGGCGAAGGCGGCCATACCCAGCGTCATCAGAAAAATGCCGCGCTGGTTCGCCGTCATGCGCCCGACCGCCGCCCGCATCGTCACGCGCGCGACTTCCGGTCGACGGGAACACCATACAGCTCCAGCCGGTGCCCCATGAGGCGGTAGCCCAGCCGGGCCGCGATCCGCTCCTGCAAGGCCTCGATGTCGGGGTCCACGAACTCGATCACCTCGCCCGAGTTCATGTCGATCAGGTGGTCGTGGTGGTCGCGCTCGGCGTCCTCATAGCGGGCGCGCCCGTCGCGGAACTCGTGCCTCTCCAGGATGCCCGCCTCCTCGAAAAGCTTCACGGTCCTGTAGACGGTGGCGATGGAGATGCCGGGGTCCACGCGGGCCGCGCGGGCGTGAAGCTCCTCCACGTCGGGGTGGTCGTCGGCCCGTTCCAGCACCTGCGCGATGACGCGCCGCTGTCCCGTCAGGCGCATCCCCTGGGCCTCGCAGCGTTCGATGATCGACTGGGGCATCGGGGGCCTCCCTCCAGGGTCGGGTCGCTGGGCAGTTAGCGGCTTGGGGCCCCGCGCGCCAGATGCCATGCCGAGGACCGGCCGCTGTCGGTGCCGGGCGTTAACATTTGATAGCGTGCGGCGCCGCAGGGCGGGTTAGACGGAACTGCCGGCCCCCACAGCCGGCCACGGTTCGTCACGAGTGTCAGAGGTTTCGGTGGGGTCCGGCCCGTTGATGGGCCGGACCTCCTCCCGTCACTCCATCCGAACCAGCGCGTGGCGCTTCTTCCCGGCCGACAGCTTGAGCCCGGCTCGGATCTCGTCCGGCGTGAGGAGCCGCGCCTCGGTCACCAGCTCGTCGTTGATCCGCGCGCCCCCTTCGGCAAAGAGCCGCTTCGCCTCCTTGCCCGAGGCCGCGAGTCCCGCCTGCACGAACAGCGCCGTGTTCGCGAGCCCCGCCTCAAGCTGCGCCTCGGTCACGAAGACTGTGGGGAGGTCAACGCCAACGCCGCCGGCTTCGAACACCTCGCGCGCGGTCCGCTCCGCCGCATGGGCGGCCTCGATCCCGTGCAGCAGCGCCGTCACCTCGTTGGCGAGCACGATCTTTCCCTGGTTGATCTCGGACCCGCCGAGGCTGCCCAGGCGGTTGCACTCCTCCACCGGAAGCTCGGTGTAGAGCTTGAGGAAGCGGCCCACATCGGCGTCCGTGGTGTTCCGCCAGAACTGCCAGAACTCGTAAGGGCTCAGCATGTCGCCGTTGAGCCAGACCGCGCCGCCCTGGCTCTTGCCCATCTTGCGCCCGTCCGAGGTGGTCAGAAGCGGCGTGGTGAGCCCGTAGATCACCGCCCCGTCCACGCGGCGGGTGAGGTCGATGCCGTTGACGATGTTGCCCCACTGGTCCGACCCGCCCATCTGGAGGACGCAGCCGTAGCGGCGGTTCAGCTCCAGGAAGTCGTAGGCCTGAAGGATCATGTAGTTGAATTCCAGGAACGACAGCGACTGCTCCCGGTCGAGGCGCGACTTGACGCTCTCGAACGACAGCATCCGGTTGACGGAGAAGTGCCGCCCGATATCCCGCAGGAAGTCGAGGTAATTCAGCGCGTCGAGCCATTCCGCGTTGTTCAGCATCACCGCGTCCGTCGGCCCGTCGCCGTAGGAGATGAGCCGCGCGAACACGTTCTTCATGCCGCCGATGTTGCTCTCGATCTGTGCGGGCGTGAGGAGGGGGCGCTCCTCCGACCGGAACGACGGGTCGCCCACCTTGGTCGTGCCGCCACCCATCAGCGTGATCGGCTTGCCGCCGGTTTTTTGCAGCCAGCGCAGCACCATGATGTTCATCAGGTGCCCGACATGCAGCGAGGCCGCCGTCGCGTCGTAGCCGATATAGGCCGGCACGACCCCCGCCGTCAGCGCATCGTCGAGCCCGTCGATGTCGGTGCAGTCGGCGTAATACCCGCGCTCCAGCAGCACTTGGAGGAAGTCGGACTTGGGGGCGTAGGTCATGCTGGTGTCCCGTGCTGGAGATGGACCGGCCGTCTGGCGGTTGTCCCGACGCAAAGGTCGGCGCACTCTCATAGGCGCAGCCCGTGGGGAGGGAAAGATGACGAAACCCGTAGCGTCGCTCGGCGCCATGTCCGGCACCTCGCTCGATGGCGTGGACGCAGCACTTCTGGTCACGGACGGAGAGACGATCACCGAGTTCGGCCCCAGCGCCTACCGCCCCTACACCGACGCGGAACGGGCCACGTTGCGTGCCGCCCTTGGCCGGTGGGGCGGGCCGGAGGTCGCCGCCGCCGCCCGCGTGGTGGAGGCCGCCCATGCCGAAGTCCTGCGCGGGGTCCCCGGCGCGGAACTCGTGGGCTTTCATGGCCAGACCCTCGCGCATGATCCGCGGGGACGTGGCACGCTCCAGGTCGGGGACGGCGCGTGGCTCGCGTCCGAACTGGGCCTCCCCACCGTCTGGGACTTCCGCAGCGAGGATGTGCGCCAGGGCGGGGAAGGGGCGCCGCTCGCCCCGTTCTACCACTGGGCGCTGGCCCGCTGGATGGGCGCTAGGGAGCCCGTGGCCTTCCTGAACCTCGGCGGCGTGGGCAACGTCACCTGGATCGACCCGACCCGCGCCCGGCCCGACGAGGAGGGCGCGCTCCTCGCCTTCGACACGGGGCCTGCCAACGCGCCCATCGACGACCTCCTCCTGCGGCGCCGGGGCCAGCCGCGCGACGAGAGCGGGCAACTCGCGGGGCAGGGCCAAGCGGACGACGGAGTTGTGGCGGGGTTCCTCGCCCATCCCTTCTTCGCGAAGCGCCCGCCCAAGTCGCTGGACCGCGACGCCTTCGCCGCCCTGTCGCAAGCCGTAGGGCCCCTGTCCGACGCCGACGCCGCCGCGACGCTCGCTGCCTGCGTGGCTGCCGCCGTGGGGCAGGGGATGCGCCACTGTCCCATACCGCCGTCCCGCCTACTCGTCACCGGGGGCGGGCGGCGCAACGCCACGCTCATGCACCTGATCGCCCAGGCCGCGGGCTGCCCCGTCGAGCCGGTGGAATCCGTGGGCCTCGACGGCGACATGCTGGAGGCGCAGGCCTTCGCCTTTCTCGCGGTCCGGGTCGCGCGGGGCCTGCCCACCTCGGCCCCGGGCACGACAGGCGTCGGTGCCCCGGTCTGCGGCGGAGTCCTCAGCCAGCCCTCAAGCGCACTGTGACCAGCGCGCAACAGCGAGGGTATGGGATTCGTCACTTTCGTTGAAGCGGGGTCTGGAGCACACATCTCCCGCACGGGCCTGCCCCGTCCTCTCCCTCGGGGAGCCCGCCACTGGCCACAAAGGTATGACCAAAATGTTTGCACGCTCCCTTCTCACCGCTGGCGCCGCCCTGATCGTCGCCGCGCCCGCCTTCGCCGGTGGTTTCGCCGAGCCGATCGCCGTCGCCGCGCCCGCCGCCCCCGTCGTGGTGACCCCCGCGGCCCCCGTCGCCGCTTCGGGCGACTGGACCGGCTTCTACGTCGGTGGCCAGCTCGGCTTCGGCAACCTGACCGTCGACGACAACGTCGACGCCACCGAAGACGAGGAATTCGACGGCGCCCTCTACGGCCTGCACGCCGGCTACATGCGCGACTTCGGCCGCGTGGTCCTCGGCGCCGAGCTCGACTTCGACGGCACTCAGATCACCGTCGAGGACGAGAACGACCTGACCGACGACGGCATCGACGTGGGCTCCGTGGCCCGCGCCAAGCTGCGCGTCGGCTTCGACGCTGGGCGCTTCCTGCCCTACGTCACCGCCGGCGTTGCACAGGCCCGCCTGAACGCCGAGGACGAGTCCTTCTACGGCGACGATCTCGAGGACAGCTACGATGGCCGCTTCATCGGCGTCGGCGCGGCCTACCAGCTCAACGACCGCTTCATGGTCGGGGCCGAGGTGCTGCGCCACAACTTTGAGGACGCGCCCTCTGCTGACATCGACACGGACGTGACCACCGCCACGCTCCGCGCCTCGATCCGCTTCTGACCTCTCCAGCCGGCGTCCCCACTCGGGGCGCCGGCCAACCTCTTCAGGCCGGGGCCATCGCGAGCCGCGCCGCAAAGGCCAGGAGCCGCTGCAGCGCCGCCTCGTAGGCCCCGTCCTCCACGGTCATGGCGACGCGGACATGCCCCGTCGTCGCCTGCCCGAAGCTGCCCCCCGGCATGACCGCGATCCGCTCCTCCTCCAGGAGCTTCCAGGCGAAGTCGTCACCCGACAGCCCGGTCCCCCGCACGTCCAGCATCGTGTACATGGCCCCGCCCTGCGGCGCTGCCCTCACGACCTGCTGCCCGGCCAACAGCCGCTGCGTGATCTCGCGCCGCCGCCGGAACGGCTCCGCGATCCGCGCCTCGTAATCCGGTCCCAGCCCGAGCGCGAACACGCCCGCCTTCTGGATGTAGCCCGGGATGCCGTAGTTCGTGACCGTGGACAGGTCCCACAGCATCTCCACCACCTCCTCGGGCGCGATCACCCAGCCGAGGCGACTTCCCGTCATGGCATGGCTCTTGGACATGGAGCCTACAACGAGCGTCCTCGCCTCCATCCCCGACAGCGCGCGCGGGCTCAGATGCCGCCCCTCCCAGACCTGCGAATCGTAAACCTCGTCCGACACGAGCCAGAGGTCATGCTCCTCCGCCACGCGCTGGATGCCCCGCAGCGTCTCCTCCCCATAGATCACGCCGGTCGGGTTGTTGGGGGAGTTCACGAGGAGCGACTTCGCCCCCGGAGCCGCCGCCATCAGATCGACCTCTGTGGGCTCGAACCCCGCCTCGGCCCGCGCGGTCACGCAGACCGGCACCAGCCCCGCACCCCGGATGGTCCCCGGATAGGTGGCGTAGTAGGGCTCCACATACAGCGCCCGGTCCCCCGGATCGCCCACGAGCTGATGCGCCGCGAACAGTGCAGACTGCCCCCCGGGCGTCACGATCACGTTCTGAGGTCCCGTGCGCACGCCCGTCATCCGCTCCGTCCGCTCGGCCACCGCCGCGCGCAGGGCCGAAATGCCGGGGATTGCCGCATACCCGGTCTGCCCCCGGCCCGCCGCCTCGCGCATCGCGTCGAGGATGACCGGATCGGTCTTGATGTCATGCTCCCCGATGGTGAGCTCGACCACGGGAACGCCCTGGGCCGCAAGCTCGCGGGCGCGGTTATAAAGGTCCCATCCGTCCGAGCCGCCGCCCGTGATGTGCCTGATGCGTTGAGAGATCTGTGCCATGCCGCCGGGATCGCGCGGCAGGCCGCCCCATGTCAACCGCTGGTGCGGTCCAGCGTGACCTGAACGTCACCGGGCAGCGAATGGCGCAGGGCTTCGTAGGCCGCCACGATCCGTTCGCGCAGGTCGTGATCCGACATCACCGGCATGGGAACCCAGACCCCGCCCTCCCAGACCTCGACCCCGTCGCCCACGCGGGCAAAGGGCACATGCGCGGCGGTCCAGACATCGGTGCCCCCGTCGCCCGGCACCTTTTCGGTCCCCGGCAGCTCTCCGCAGATCAGGTTCACGGTTTCTCGGCTCATGACCCCCAAGGTGGCGCGCCGCGCGGCCCTGTCCACAGGAATCCCGTGGACGCGGGGGCAGGGGGCTGATACACCGCCCCCCATGACGATCCGTGCCATCATCATCGGCTGCATCATTTCCTGCTGACACCAGTCACGCGGGCCGCATCGTCGCACTCTCAGGTGAGATCGAAACAGCCCGCGGGCAACCCCGTGCGAGGCGACCCATGACCAAGATCCGCCTGACCAACACCAAGACCCGCCGTAAGGAGGTCTTCACGCCGATGGACCCGCAGAACGTGCGGATGTATGTCTGCGGCCCCACGGTCTATGACCGGGCGCATCTGGGCAACGCGCGGCCCGTGGTCGTGTTCGACGTGCTCTTCCGCCTGCTGCGCCACGTCTACGGGGCGGATCACGTCACCTATGTGCGCAACTTCACCGACGTGGACGACAAGATCAACGAGGCCGCCGCCCGCCGCCACGCCGCCGGCGACCCCCGCCCGCTGGAGGAGCTGATCCGCGAGCGGACCGAGGAAACCATCTCCTGGTATCACGCCGACACGGACGCCTTGGGTGCCCTGCGCCCCAGCCAGGAGCCGCGCGCGACCGAGTGGATCCCCGCCATGAGCGCCATGACGGAGGACCTGGTCGCCAAGGGCCACGCTTATGAAGCCGCAGGCCACGTCCTCTTCCGCGTCCGCTCCTACAAGGACTACGGCAAGCTCTCGGGCCGCTCCGTGGACGACATGATGGCCGGCGCTCGGGTCGAGGTCGCCCCCTTCAAGGAGGACCCGCTCGACTTCGTCCTCTGGAAGCCCTCTGACGCGTTCCTGCCCGGTTGGGAGTCGCCATGGGGCCGGGGCCGCCCCGGCTGGCACATCGAATGCTCCGCCATGGCGCGCGAGCTTCTGGGCGAGAGCTTCGACATCCATGGCGGCGGGCTCGACCTCCAGTTCCCCCACCACGAGAACGAGATCGCTCAATCCCGCTGCGCCCACCCGGAGGGGGAATTCGCGCGGTTCTGGCTGCATAACGAGATGCTCCAGGTCGAGGGCCGCAAGATGGCCAAGAGCGCAGGCAACTTTTTCACCGTGCGCGACCTGCTGGGCCTCGGCATCCCGGGCGAGGTGATCCGCCTCGTTCTCCTGGGCACGCATTACGGCAAGCCCATGGACTGGACCGACCAGAAGAAGCGCGAGGCCGAGGCGACTCTGCGCAAGTGGCGCGAGGTCGCGGCGGACGCTCCCGACGCCGAGCCCTCGCCCGAGATGCTCGACCTGCTCGCCGACGACCTCAACACCGCCGGGGCCATCGCTCTGTTGCACCGTCTGGCGGGTGAGGGGGACGGCACGCGCCTCCGGGCCTCCGCACAACTCCTCGGGCTCCTGGAGGACGGCATGGGCGCCTGGACCCGGCCCAACGCCGACGAGGAGGTGGTCGCCCGGCTCCAGGGCGCCCTACTCCGCGCCCGGGAAGCGGCGGTGGCCTCCAAGGACTTCACGTCCGTGGATCGCCTCAAGCGCGAGCTTACCGCCGCGGGCGTGGAGGTGCGCATGTCCAAGTCCGACATCTCGCTGCATCCGGGGCCCGATGCCGACCTGGCCCGACTGGCCGCTCTCGATGCGGAGGTCGCATCGTGACCTCCGCACTCCACGCCGCAAGACAGGCCTTGGTCCGCCCATTCGCCACGTCTCAAGGGGCAGTTTGCCGGGCCGGGGCCCTTCCCACGCCCCCGACCGGCGAGTCGCGCCCAGCGGCCCGCAGGCCTCGCCGCCCCGTCGCGACTGCTGTTAACCTTTGCATCGCGCAACAGCCTGATTTCCTTCACCCCAACTCGTTCCCCGCCCTCCACCCACGCAACGCTCGTTGGGGTCAGACTTTCTTAACTCCGGCCTGCGATTCTGCCCGGCAGCACAAGGACTCCTGCCGATGACCGACCGCCTCTATCTCTACGACACCACGCTCCGCGACGGCGCTCAGACCCAGGGCGTCCAGTTCACCACTGCCGAAAAGCTGCGCATCGCCCAGACGCTCGACGCGCTCGGCGTCGACTACATCGAGGGCGGCTGGCCCGGCGCGAACCCGACCGACTCCGACTTCTTCGCGAGCGCCCCCCAGACCCGCGCCACCATCGCGGCCTTCGGCATGACCAAGCGCTCCGGCCGCTCGGCGGACAACGACGACGTGCTGGCGGCGGTCCTCAACGCCGGAACCCCCACCGTGACCCTGGTGGGCAAGAGCCACGAATTCCACGTCCGCACCGCCCTCGGCATCCCGCTCAACGAAAACCTCGACAACATCCGCGCGAGCTTCGCCCATGTGAAGGCCAAGAGCCGCGAAGCCATGTTCGACGCCGAGCACTTCTTCGACGGCTACAAGTCCGACCCCGCCTACGCGCTGGCCTGCCTCCATGCGGCCTTTGCGGAGGGCGCGCGCTGGATCGTCCTTTGCGACACCAACGGCGGGACGCTCCCGGGCGAGGTCCGAACCATTGTCGAAGCCGTCATCGCCTCCGGCATCCCCGGCGACCATCTCGGCATCCACACCCATGACGATACCGGCCATGCCGTCGCGAACAGCCTCGCCGCCGTGGACGCGGGCGCCCGGCAGATCCAGGGCACCCTCAACGGCCTGGGGGAGCGTTGCGGCAACGCCAACCTCGTGACGCTGATCCCGACCCTCCTCCTCAAGGAGCCGTACCGGAGCCAGCTCACCACCGGCGTGACCGAGGACGCCCTGCGCGGCCTCCTCCGGGCGAGCCGCACGCTCGACGACATCCTGAACCGCGTCCCCGCCAAGCAGGCTCCTTACGTCGGCGGCTCGGCCTTCGCGCACAAGGCCGGGCTCCACGCCAGCGCCATCGCCAAGGACCCCACGACCTACGAGCACATCGATCCCGCCACGGTCGGCAACGCCCGCATCATCCCGATGTCCAATCAGGCGGGCCAGTCGAACCTGCGGAGCCGCCTCCACGATGCGGGTATCGAGGTCGCGCCCGGTGACTCCCGGCTGTCCCTGATCCTCGACACCGTCAAGGAGAGGGAGGCCCGCGGCTACGCCTACGACACCGCGCAGGCGAGCTTCGAGCTCCTCGCCCGCCGCGAGCTCGGCCTCCTGCCGCGCTACTTCGAGGTGGAGCGCTACCGCGTCATCTCCGAACGCCGCCGCAACGCCCGCGGCCAGATCGTCACCGTGTCCGAGGCGGTCGTCACCGTCCAGATCGGCGCCAAGCGCATCACCAGCTTCCACGAGAATCTCCATGGCCCGGACGAGGGCGACCAAGGGCCCGTCAACGCCCTGTCCAAGGCGCTCGCCGCCGACTTGGGCGTTCTGTCGGGCTACATCGAGGATGTGCGCCTTTCGGACTTTGCCGTGCGGATCGTCGGCTCGGGGACCGAGGCCGTCACCCGCGTCGTGATCGACTTCCAGGACGGGCAAGGCCGCCAGTGGACCACGGTCGGCGTGTCCGCCAACATCATCGACGCGAGCTTCGACGCCATGGTGGACGGGTTCGCCTGGAAGCTCGTCCGCGACGGCGCCCCGGTGCCCGCATGACCCTGGAGGCCTGCGCTGCCCTGGTCGAACGCGGCGACCCCGACCGCTTCCGTGTCGCGATGGCGGCCCCGCCCGCCGCGCGCGAGATCCTGTTCCCGCTCTACGCCTTCAACCTGGAGGTCGCCCGCGCGCCCTGGGTCACGCGGGAGCCGATGCTTGCCGAGATGCGCCTCCAGTGGTGGCGTGACGTGGTGGAGAAA
>CADCUU010000009.1 GCA_902805995.1 uncultured Rubellimicrobium sp. | reverse complement strand
CGGGTCCGCAACGACCTCGACGCGGTGGCGGCCGTCGCCCTCGGCGCCGGCGCGGTGCTCGTCACCGGACAGGCACCGGCTGTCGCCGCCTCGCTCGGCCCCTCGGCCGCAGCCCTCGGCACCGCGCTCAGCGTCCCGGCCGCAGCCGGCGCCGCCGCTGTCACGGTCATCGGCGTGGGCGGGGCCTTCTACCTCTGCTCCTGACGGATCAGCGACGGCGCGCCCAGGCTCGCCGTCCACCGCACTCCCCGGCGAAAGGATGAGGCGAGGTCAACCCGCCCCATCCCCGCAAGGGCCTTGCAGCTTAGGCCAACCGGCTGACCACCACCGTGACCTCGGGCTTCTTGCCGATCTCGGCCTGGGACGTCTGCCGCACGATGCGGATCAGCTCCTTCTCGAGCTTCTCGTCGTCGCGCAGCGTCCGCTTCTCGGCGCGGCCCACGAACTGCGACAACTCGGCCTCCAGCACCTCGACAAGGTCCGCCTTGCTGCGGCCCTTCTGGGGCAGGCCCATGACCTCGCACCAAGGCTCGCCCAGCGGCTCGTCCTGCTCGTCCACGATCAGCGTCACGACCACATGACCGTTCAGGGCCATGCGCATCCGGTCGCGCACGACGCCGTCCATGTCCCCGATCAGCACCGCCCCGTCGAGGTACTGCCGCCCGGTCTCGACATACTCCGCCACCTTGGGCGCATTGCCGGACAGGTCGATCATCATCCCGTTGGTCGCCACGATGCCCTTGAGGCCCTTGGCCTCGCCGATCTTCATGTGCTCCCGCAGGTGCCGGTGCTCCCCATGCATGGGGATCAGGAACTGCGGCTTGACGAGGTCGTGGAACGCCTCCAGGTCCGGCCGGTTCGCATGGCCCGAGACGTGGTAGCGCCCGCCCGCGTCGTCGATCACGTCCACGCCCTTCTCGGAGAGCTGGTTCATGATCCGCGACACAGGCCGCTCATTGCCCGGAATGGTGCGGGAGGAGAACAGGAACGTGTCCCCCTCCTTGAGCGAGATCCCCATATAGCCCTGCGACGACAGCTGCGCCGCCGCGGCACGCCGCTCGCCCTGCGACCCGGTCACGAGGAGGAGCAGGTTCTCCCGCGGGATCTGCGACGCCTCCTCGGGCGCGACCGTCCTGGGGAACCGCGTCAGCAGCCCCGTCGCGATCGCGGTCTCGGTCATGCGCCGCATCGCGCGGCCCAGCAGGCAGACCGACCGCCCCGCGACCTCGGCCGCATCGGCGAGCGTCTGGAGCCGCGCCACGTTGGAGGCGAAGGTCGTGGCCACGACCATCCCCTTCGCCTCGCGCAGCAGGGTGCCGAGGTTGTCCGTCAGCGTCGCCTCGGACCGCCCGGGATGGGGCGAGAAGACGTTCGTGGAGTCGCACATCAGCGCCCGCACGCCCGAACGGCCGATCTCCTCCCAGACCTCCGGGACGAAAGGCTCGCCGACGACTGGCGTGGGGTCGATCTTGAAGTCGCCGGAATGCACGATCCGCCCATGGGGCGAGTCGATCACCACACCCGCGCTTTCCGGGATCGAATGGCTGATCGGCACGAGGCCCAGCTTGAACGGCCCGAGCTGGAACGTCTCGGGCCAGGGCCCGACCTCGCGCAGCATGGAGTCCGGGATGCCCGCGCCCCGCTCCTCCAGCTTCAGCCGTCCGATCGCCATGGTGAACTTGCGCGCATAGACAGGCGC
>CADCUU010000008.1 GCA_902805995.1 uncultured Rubellimicrobium sp. | reverse complement strand
CGAGCGCCGCCCCTGGATGCGCGACCTCCTTCGGGCCTACATCCACGACAACGACGACCAGAGCCGCGACCTGTTCGACCGCCTCCTCACCGAATGCGCGGCCCTCGCGGCCGACCTTCCCTAGGGCAGTCTGGACACCCCCGAACTAGCTCTCCGCACCCAACCCGTTGCGCGACCCCCTCCCCCACCGTTCGTTGGCCTAAGACTCCGTTAACCTCTCTCCGGCATCCTCGCACTTCCCGCCCCTCTGCGAGATCGTCCGATGCCCCGTCCCACCCCCGCACAACGCAAAACGGCCGCCCGGTTGCCCCGGACGGCCGCTCTGTCGTGCCCGCGAACTGGATCAGGCGGCGGCAGCCTGCGCAGCCTCGCGCGCGGGCTTCAGCACGGAGGCGTACCAAGCGACCTGGTCCAGCGTGTCCTTCATCGACCCGCCGAGGACGCCGTCAAGCGCCTCCATGGGCTCCGGATTCGGATTGTAGGCGCTGACGCGGTAGAAGTCCGACCCGCCGATATGCACGCCCGCACGGACGGGAACCATCTGAAGCTCGATCGCCATGGTGCGCAGCTGCTCGATGGCGCGCGCGGCACCGACCGACCCGTAGCCCACGACGCCCATCGGCTTGCGGCCCCAGTTCACGTAGTCCCAGTCGAGCGCGTTCTTGAGCGGCCCGGTGATGGAGCGGTTGTACTCCGCCACGAGGAAGACGTAGCCGTCGAAGCTCGCGATCTTCTCGTTCCAGCGCTGGGCGTTGGGGTTCTGCGTCGGCACATAGGCGTTGGAGGCCACGGCGTCGAAGAACGGCAGGTCGAAGTCGCGCAGGTCCACGAGTTCCACCTCGATGTCCTCGCGGGCCTGCATGTGCTTGAGCGCCCATTGCGCGGGCTTGTCCGCCCAGCGCGTCGGCCGGGTCGAGCTGATGATGAGAGCGATGCGCGGCTTGGTGGCCATGGGGGATTCTCCTGGTGTCTTGGTTGGCATGGAACCTGGGGTGCGCGGGTGCGCAACACAAGCCAAGGGTCCGCGCGCGGGCGCACAGCCCCCGTGCATCCGCTCGCGATGTCGCGAGGAGCCCCGCCCGGCCTTGCCGCCACGGGGGTGCGGTGCTTTATCAGGGGCATGTCCAAGCCCAGCGACAACCCCGCCGATCCCTTCAAGAAAGCCTTGGCCGAGGCGACCAAGGTCCTGGCCGACGACCCGGACCTGACGGTCTCGTATTCCGTCGATCCCCCGGGCCTGTCCACGGACACGCTGCGCCTTCCCCAGGTGAGCCGCCGCCTGACGAAGGACGAGGTCCTCCTCGCCCGCGGCACGGCCGACAGCCTCGCGCTGCGTCGCCGCCTCCACGACGCCACGCTGGCCGACCGCTACCGCCCGCAAGGCCAGATGGCGCGCGACCTCATGGACGCCATGGAGACCGCGCGGGTGGAGGCGCTGGGCGCCCAGCACATGCCCGGCACCCACGGCAACATCGACGCGCGCATCGCGAGCGAGGCCCGGCGCAAGGGCTACGACCAGATCCGGCAGGCGCAGGACGCCCCCCTCGCCATCGCCGCGGGCTACCTGATCCGCCACCTCGCCACCGGCCAGCCCCTGCCCCCCGGCGCGTCCAACGTCATGGAGCTGTGGCGCGGCTTCATCGAAGACATGGCGGGCGAGCGTCTGAACGACATCCCCGACCTCCTTTCAGACCAGCGCGCCTTT
>CADCUU010000007.1 GCA_902805995.1 uncultured Rubellimicrobium sp. | reverse complement strand
ACCCAGGCCTCGGGCCCCGCGCTGCGCCGCACGCTGTCGATCCAGCCCACGCGCAGCGCCTCGACCACGCAGTCCTCCCACACGACGGAGGGGCGGCCCGTCGCGACCTTGTGGCCCAGCACCAGAAGCTCCGGCTCGGTGGCGGCATGAGCGTCGAGCCAGGCCCGCAGGGCGGTGCGATCAGGAAAGGGTAGGGGGCCTGACATGGGGAACCTGTTCGGGGCGCCCCTTGTTCGCACGGCGTGCCTTTGCAAGGAAGGCGGAAACCAGGGGAGTATGCGAATGAAGGTCCTCGTGACAGGTGGCGCGGGCTACATCGGAAGCCATACGCTGGTGGAACTCCTGGGCCAGGGGCACGAGGCCCTGGTGGTGGACAGCTTCTCCAATAGCTCGCCCGCCGCGCTCGACCGCGTGCGCGAGCTGTCCAACGGCTGGCTGGAGCATGAGGAGTGCGACATCCGCGACTCCACGCGCCTGGCGCAGGTGGCGGTCCGCTTCCGCCCCGATGCGGTGATCCATTTCGCAGGCCTCAAATCCGTGGGCGAAAGCACCCGCCGGGCCACGGATTATTACGACGTCAATGTCGCGGGCACGGTGTCCCTCCTGCGCGCCATGGAGGCCTCGGGCTGCGGGAAGATCATCTTCTCCTCCTCCGCGACCGTCTACGGCGAGCCCGAATACCTCCCCTCGGACGAGGCGCACCGCATCGGCCCCACCAACGTCTACGGCCAGACCAAGGCCATGGCGGAACAGCTCCTTACGGACTGGGCCCGGGCCGAGCCGGCGCGCGGCGCGATCCTTCTGCGCTACTTCAACCCCGTGGGGGCCCATGCTTCGGGCCGGATGGGCGAGGACCCGCGCGGCGTGCCGGAGAACCTGATGCCGTTCCTCGCGCAGGTGGCGACGGGGCGGCGCGAGGCCCTGCGGATCTGGGGCGACGACTACCCCACGCCCGACGGCACCGGCATCCGCGACTACATCCACGTGACCGACCTCGCCCGCGCCCATGTGGCCGCTCTCGCGCGATTCGCGACGCTGGAAGGGGCCGACGCCTACAACATCGGCACGGGGCAGGGGATCTCGGTGCGGGAGATGCTCCAGGCCTTCGAGCGCGTCGTGGGACGCCCGCTCCCCCACGAGATCCACCCCCGCCGGCCGGGCGACGTGGCCGAGATGCGCGCCGATCCCGCCAAGGCCAACCGGGAGCTGGGCTGGCAGGCCGAGTACGACGTGGACGACATGGTGAAGAGCCTCTGGGCTTGGCAGTCGGCCAATCCCTGGGGCTATGGCGCCCCGCCGGAGTCCTGAGAGGGGACTCAGGTGCCGGTGCGAAGGGTGATCGGCTTCTGATCCGCGACGGTCCGGGCTTGAACGGCTTGGGCTGGCCTCTTCTGGGCCAGGGCGCTCTTGCGGCGGCCGGGATGGTGCCAGAACGGACGGCGGGCGGTCTGGACGACAAGCAGAATGTCCAGCCAGAGGGTGCGGTTGCGCTGGTAGATCAGGTCGAGCTTGGCCTTGCGGGGGATGCAGACGCGGCGGTAGGCCGCCTCCGTCGCCTCTGGCGTGCGGCAGGTCGCCAGAAGGCGCTCTTCGTACTGGTGGAATCGCAGCGTGGCGAGGCCCGTGACCCCCGGCCGGCTCTGGAGCACCTGCCCGTAGATCTCCGGGTAGTCCTCCACGTAGCAGCGCATGGGCGGGCGCGGCCCGACAAGGCTCATCTCTCCCTTGATGACGTTGATGAGCTGCGGCAGCTCGTCCGCCCGCATCCGCCGCAGAACCCGGTGGATGGGCGAGATCGAGCCGGCCTTGTTGCCCCCGGTCACGCCGCCCACCGCATCGGCGCCGACGCGCATGGTGCGGAACTTGATCTGCCGGAACGACCGCGTGGGCGAGCACATCCGCTCCGCGAGGTAGAAGATCGGCCGCCCCTCGGCGAGGAGGAGCAGGAGCGCTGTCCCTAGAAGGATGGGCCACAGCAGCAGCAGGAGCAGTACTGCGATCGTGATGTCGAAGACACGCTTCCCCAGCGACATCCGGGGCAGCGTGTCGCGCGCGCGTATGAACCTCGACATCCCCGCGATCCGTGCCGGTCGCAGCTGACGGGACAGACTCGGTTCCGTTCCTGCTCCAGCAAAGGATGTGGCTGTGGGGTCAAGGTTGGTCATGGCCTAACTACTAGAACCTTCACGCCTTCGGGATCAAGGTGCGCCCATCGGGACTCCTTGGCGAAGATCCGCCTCCTCTGGTGCGCAGGGCGGGTGAAGGACTACGCTGACCCCCATGATGACAGGGGTTTGGGGCTGGATTGCGGCAGGCTCGCCCCCGGGGTGGAGTGGCACGGCGGCAACAAGGGACGCGCCCGCCATGCCGCCGACGCCCTGGTGTCTGGCCGGCGCGCCTGCCGCGACTAGGTCGGCTCTACCATGGCGCGGACCCCCTTGGCGCAAGCGGCGTGTTCGGGGCAGGATGGCGCGCGCGGGGTCGGCCCCGTTCGACGACCGGCCAGGGAGGGCCCCCCGATGGAGTTCAACTACGACCCCCAGAACATCTTCGCGCGCATCCTGCGGGGCGAGATCCCTGCCAAGGTTGTCTTCGAGAACGAGACCGCGCTGGCCTTTCACGATGTCCGCCCGCAGGCGCCGGTCCACATCCTTGTGATCCCCAAGGGTCCTTACATGAGCCTTGACCACTTCGCCGCCGAGGCCACGGCGGTGGAGCAGGCCGGCTTCCTGTCCGCCGTTGCCGAGGTGTGCCGCATGTCGGGCCTGGAGGATGGCTTCCGAGCCATCGCCAACGCTCGCGCGCACGGCAACCAGGAGGTGCCGCACTTCCATGTCCATATCCTGGGCGGACGGCCTCTCGGGCCTCTCCTCGCGCACTGAGCCGCGATGCTCCGCATCCTCCTCCCCCTCGCGATCCTCGCCGGCCCCGCCCTCGCGGATACGCCGAGCTGGTTCCGCACGCCGTCGGACAACATTCACTGCCTTGTGGACAGCGCCACTGAGGGCGTTGTCGTGGCCTGCGAGATCCGCGAGCGGGCCTCCTCGGAGCCGCTCCTGCCGAAGCCTGCGGACTGCGACCTCGACTGGGGCAGCCGCTTCGCGGTCGGTCCGTCGGGGGGCGGGTACATGGGCTGCCATGGCGACACCGTTCAGAACCCGTCCGCCCTCGTGCTGCCCTACGGGCAGACCGCCGTGTTCGGCCCCATCGCCTGCTCCTCCAGCGAGCAGGGCCTCGAATGCCGTAACGGGGAAGGGCACGGCTTCTTCCTGTCGCGGGCCACGCAGAGGATCTTCTGACCCATGCCGACCTTCGCCTATCGCATCCTGCCGCCCCGCGCGGACTTCGCGGCCACGATCACGCCGGAGGAGATGGCGATCATGGGCCGCCACTGGGGGCATCTCCAGACGCTCCATGCCACCGGCGCGGTGCGCTTCGTGGGCCGGGCGGAGAACGGGGATTACGGGTTCTGTGTCTTCGAGGCCCCGGACGAGGGCGAGGCGCGCCGCATCGCCGAAACCGACCCCGCCGTGGCCGAGGGCCTCATGCGGGTGGAGCTTCATGCCTTCGCCGTCGTGATCGACAGCCCTGCGCAAGACCTGCTTGAAGCTCGTCTGAAGCCCGACTGAGGGGAGGCGTCCTTTCCCTCGCCGCCCGCCCGCGCTAAGGTCCGGCCCGACCGCTGGACAACCGAGAGCCCTCCCATGAGCCGCCAGATCATGCTCCGCCGCACCGACCATCCCGCGCCGGACGGACTTCCCCCGCCCGAGGTGAAGGTCGTGACCGCCTTTCGCGTGTCCTGCGACGGAGGAGAGGGGGCCCTGGGCCATCCCCGCGTCTGGCTGACCATCCCGCGCGAGCAGGGCTACGTCGACTGCGGCTACTGCGACGCCCGATTCATCCACAAGGAATACGTGGACGGCACCACCGCCACAGCCGTCCATCACAGCACCCGCGCCGACCGGATCACGGGCGCGGACCAGCGCGGCGACGTGCTGGGCAAGCAGCCGGGCGACGGGACCGACGGGCCGCACCGCGGCAATGACGGGGCCGCGGGCCAGACCCACAGCGAATAACAACGGGGAGCGGGGGGCATGTCCTTCGGCAAGGGGTGCCACCTGCACCTGATCGACGGCTCGGCCTTCATCTTCCGGGCCTATCACGCTCTGCCCCCGCTCACGCGGAAGTCGGACGGCGCGCCGGTGGGGGCGGTCGCGGGCTTCTGCAACATGCTGTTGCGCTACATCGAGAACAACAACGGTGCGGATGCCGCGACCCATGTGGCGGTGATCTTCGACTTCTCCTCCAAGTCGTTCCGCAATGACCTTTACGACGACTACAAGGCGCACCGCCCGCCGCCGCCGCCGGACCTCGCCCCCCAGTTCCCGCTGACGCGGGAGGCTACGCGCGCCTTTGGCGTGAGCTGCCACGAGATCGAGGGCTACGAAGCCGACGACATCATCGCCACGCTCACCTGCAAGGCGCGGGACGCGGGCGGGCGGGTGACCATCGTGTCCTCGGACAAGGACATGATGCAGCTTGTGGGCGACGGGGTGGAGATGCTCGACCCCATGAAGAACAAGCGCATCGACCGCGACGGCGTGTTCGAGAAGTTCGGCGTCTTTCCCGACCGCGTCGTGGACGTGCAGGCGCTGATGGGCGATTCGGTGGACAACGTCCCCGGAGCGCCGGGCATCGGGCCCAAGACGGCCGCGCAGCTCATCCAGGAATACGGCGACCTCGACACGCTGCTGGCCCGCGCGGGGGAGATCAAGCAGGAGAAGCGCCGCAAGACGCTGATCGACTTCGCCGACCAGATCCGCCTGTCGCGCGAACTGGTGACGCTCCATTGCGACATGCCGCTCGACTTCGACCTCGAAAGCCTTGAGGTGAGGGAGCCCGACCCGGCCACGATCCTCGACTTCCTGGGGCGGATGGAGTTCCGCACCCTGTCGAAGAAGGTCGCGCAGCGGCTGGGCGTGGACGCGCCCGCCATCACCGAGGATGCGGGCCAGACGCCGCGCCCCGCCGATGCTGCCGCCCCCGAGGAGCCGCAGCTTCCGCCCATCGACCGCGCCGCCTACGAGACGGTGCGGACGCGCGAGCAGCTCGACCGATGGATCGCCATGATCCACGAGACGGGCCACGTCGCGGTGGATACTGAGACCACGTCCCTCAACGAGATGCTGGCCGAGTTGGCGGGCATTTCCCTCGCTACGGCGCCGAACGTTGCCTGCTACATCCCCGTGGGCCACCGCGCGCAGGCCACCACGGACCTGTTCGGCGGCGATGCGATGGCCGAGGGGCAGTTGCCGCTTCAGGAGGTGCTGGACGCGCTGAAGCCGGTGCTTGAGGCGGACGACATCCTCAAGATCGGGCAGAACATCAAGTACGACTGGAAGGTCCTGGCCCGCCACGGGATCGAGGTTGCGCCCTTCGACGACACCATGCTGCTGAGCTACGCGCTCCATGGGGGCTTGCACAACCACGGCATGGACGAGCTGTCGGAGCGCTACCTTGGCCACATCCCCATCCCGATCAAGGAGCTGATCGGCACCGGCAAGTCCCAGGTCACCTTTGATCGGGTGCCGATCGAGCGCGCGACTCCCTACGCCGCCGAGGACGCGGACGTGACGCTGCGGCTCTGGCTCACCCTGCGCCCGCGCCTGCATCAGGCGCGCGTCACCACCGTCTACGAGACGCTGGAGCGGCCCCTGGTCCAGCCGCTCGCGCGGATGGAGATGGCCGGGATCAAGGTGGACCGCGACACGCTGTCCCGCATGTCGGCGGCCTTTGCCCAGACGATGGCGCGGCTGGAGGCGGAGGCGCAGGAGGTCGCGGGGCGGCCTTTCAACCTCGGCTCCCCCAAGCAGCTGGGGGAGTTGCTGTTCGACGAGTTGAAGCTGCCGGGCGGCGTGAAGGGCAAGACCGGGGCCTACGGGACGGACGTGAACGTGCTGGAGGACCTCGCCACCGAGCACACCCTGCCGGGGATCGTGCTCGACTGGCGCAGCGTGTCGAAGCTCAAGAGCACCTACACCGACAACCTCCAGACCGCGATCAACCCGGATACGGGGCGGGTGCATACGTCCTACTCCATCGCAGGGGCCAACACGGGGCGGCTCGCGTCGTCGGACCCGAACCTCCAGAACATTCCCGTTCGGACGGAGGAGGGGCGCCGCATCCGCGAGGCCTTCGTGGCGGAGCCGGGGCGCGTGCTCGTGTCGCTCGACTATTCCCAGATCGAGTTGCGGCTTTTGGCCCATATGGCCGACCTGCCGGAGCTGAAGGCCGCGTTCCGCGAGGGTCGGGACATCCACGCCATCACCGCGTCCGAGATGTTTGGCGTACCGCTGGAGGAGATGACGCCGGAGCTTCGCCGCCGGGCGAAGGCCATCAACTTCGGGATCATCTACGGGATCTCGGGCTTCGGCCTGGCGCGGAACCTGCGCATTCCCCGGGATCAGGCGCAGCAGTTCATCGACCGATATTTCGAGAAGTTCCCCGGCATCAAGGCCTACATGGACAGCGTCATCGCAGGCGCCAAGGAGCGGGGCTACGTCCAGACGCTGTTCGGTCGCCGCATCCACACGCCGGAGATCAATGCGAGAGGCCCTGGCGCGTCCTTTGCCCGCCGGGCCGCGATCAACGCGCCGATCCAGGGCACGGCCGCCGACATCATCCGTCGCGCCATGATCCGCATGGACCCGGCCATCGACGGGCTGCCCGCGCGGATGCTCCTCCAGGTTCATGACGAGCTTTTGTTCGAGGTGGAGACGGGGGCGGAGGAGGAGCTGATCGCGCGGGCGCGGGAGGTCATGGTCAACGCCGCCGATCCGGCCGTGAAGCTGCACGTCGCTCTCGAGGTCGAGGCGGGGGTGGGGCAGACCTGGGCGCAGGCGCACTAGACGCGCGCCCGGGGCCGCGAAGGCGGGCTTGGGGACTGACGGGTGCGGAGGAAGGGCGAGGGGCATCGCGGACCGGGGCTGAGGGTGTCGAAGGCCCAATATAACCCAGGTCTGGGGGGTGTTGCGCGCTCCGCTCGGTGGCGTTCGTTGGGGGAACGGGATCTTAACCCTTTGCGCATCCTGCCCGCGAATCGGGCAGGATGGCGGAACTAACGGGCGAGCCTTTCGGTTGGTCGGCGACACTTCCCCAATCCCAGAGGCCACTCCATGCGCCACAATCTTCTTCTCGCCGCCTCCGTGGCGGCGCTGATGGCCGTTCCGGCCTACGCCCAAGAGACCACCGGAGACACCGCCGCCGATACGGCCGCCGACACGGCAGGTCAGGCTGCGGATGCGGTGGGCGATGCGGCCGGCGCGACCGCCGACGCGGTGACGGACACGGCCGGTGCGGCGGCCGAAACTGCCGGCGATGCCGCGGGTGAGGCCGCCGATGCCGTCACCGACACGGCCGGGGCCGCGACGGACGCCGCGAGCGATGCCGCCGATGCGGCGACCACGACCGAGACGGCCCCTGCGGTTGAGGGCGAGGTCGTGACCACCACGGGTGGCGAAGGCGCCACCGCAGCGGCTCCTGCGACGGATGCCGCCGCTTCGGGCGATCCGATGATGGCGCTGACGCAAGCGGCCGAGCGGCTGAACGAGGCGGCCCAGCAACTCCAGAGCGGGGCCGTGTCCGTCGATGGCACGGAGCCCGCCGCTGACACCGCGACCGGCACGGGCGCGGGCACCGATGTGACCGTGGATAGCGCCGCGGCCACGACCGGCAACGTCGCAGCCGACCAGGACGCGCAGCAGGCGCAGCAGGATGCGACGACGGCCCTCGACGAGTTCGACACCGCTCTTCAGCAGGTCAGCCAAGATGGCGACCAGGCCATGCAGGAGCAGGTGACATCGCTCCAGACCCAGTCCCAGCAAGTGCGCCAGCAGCTTCAGGACGACCCGCAGGCCGCCGGAGAGGACATGCAGGCGCTGGCGCAGTCGGCGATGGGGCTCCAGACCGCGTCGATCCCGGCAGAGGCCGACGCCATCATGGGCCGGCAGATCGTGACCTCGGACGGTGAGGAAGGCGGGGAGGTCAGCGATATCCTCGTCACCTCCGATGGCCAGATCGAAGCGTTGCTCGTCAAGCGTGGCGGGGCGCTGGGCCTTGGCGGGACGCAGGTCGCGGTGACTTGGGACCAGCTTCAGCTCCAGGGCGACCAGATCGTGGTCAACATGACCCGGGACGAGATGGAGCAGCTTCCGGAGTACCAGACGGAGTGATGGGGCAGGGGCTTCGGCCCCTCCCTTCTGCCCAAGCAAAAAGGCGCGGACCCTGCGGTCCGCGCCTTTGTCGTACGTCCAGCGGCGAGCCCGCCGTCGGGTCGTGGCGATCAGTTGACCGCCTTGGCCTCGACGAGGTTCGTGTCCTGCGGAGCGGCCTTCGCGATCTCGATGCGGCGGGGCTTCAGGGCCTCGGGCACTTCGCGCACGAGGTCGATGTGGAGCATACCGTCCACATGCGACGCGCCGGTCACGCGGACATGGTCGGCCAGGTGGAAGCGACGCTCGAAGGCGCGGGTCGCGATGCCGCGGTGGAGGAACTTCCGCTCGGCGGTGTCCTCGGCCTTGCGGGCGGTCACGATCAGGGCGTTCTCGCGCACTTCGGCGGAGAGTTCGGAGGACGCGAAGCCCGCAACGGCGATCGAGATGCGCCAGGACCCGTCGGCCAGCTTCTCGATGTTGTAGGGCGGATAGTTGGTCGTGGACACGTCCTGCGTCAGGGCACGGTCCATGAGGTCGGCGATCTGGTCGAAGCCGACAGTGGCCCGGTAAAGCGGGGCAAGATCAAAGCTGCGCATGGTCATCCTCGAAAGCGATAACGGTGGGACCATCCCATGGGGGACTGGCCTGTTGGTCCGGGGCCCCTGGGGCACCCCGGTGACCGTTATCTGGGAAGCGGCATTTCCCTGTTCAAGTCCCCCGAGGCTGTCACGAAACGGGCCCCGATCTCGGCCCGCTGACCCGCGCCAAGGCTGCGGCCCTGGGGCATCAGGGCGTCGGCGAAGGCCTGGCGCAGTTCGGCCAAGGGCTGGGTGAGGGAGGTGCCCAGCGACACGCGCCGGCCCCCGAGTTCCCCCTTGGCCGACACCACGGACACGATGCGAGCGATGGAGCCGTCCATGGCGAAGATGGGCGCGCCGGAGGCCCCGAAATCCACGTCGCAGGTGAGGACCAGAACTCCGGCCTCGCTCCCCAGGACGCCGCAGGATTCCTCTCGCGACGGGGTCTCGGAGCGGCCCACGGCGTAGGAGACGACGCTGACCGTGGCGCCGGTGCCCACTTCCTCGGCGGTCTCGAAGGGGGTGACGGGGCCGGGGATCGGCTGTGTTAGTTCCACGAGGGCGAGGTCATGCGCCGATTCGGCGGCGCCCGCATGGGGGTTGAAGATGTAGGACGGGTGCGCCATCGCCCGCTGCGCGACCCGCGTGGCCGCCGCCCAGCCGTTGCGGAACCCGGCCCGGAACTCGATGCGCGACGGCTCGATCCGGGCGCCGGTGTTGCGGTCATAGAGGCAGTGCGCGGCGGTGAGGACGAGGTTCGGCGCGATCAGGGTGCCGGTGCAGAAGCCCTTGCCCTGGATGTCAAGCCGGCCGACCGCTTCCCAGGGGGCGGCCTCCATCTCGGTCAGGTCGTGAGGTCCCGTGCCTTCTGCAGCTGCCGCGCCCGCGCCTGCAAGGCCGAGCGCCAGCAGCAGTCCTGCCAGCCGCATACCTGTGCTCCACCGCCCCGCGAGGTCTGTGCGCCTCGCTCAACTGAGAGCAGTGTTACGAGCCGTTTCAGGCGA
>CADCUU010000006.1 GCA_902805995.1 uncultured Rubellimicrobium sp. | reverse complement strand
CCTGCACGTCCTGGCAGAACGCGAGGCACACGGGCCCGCAATCGGCGGGGTCGGTCAGGGTCCGCATGGCGCGCGGCAGCGCCGTCAGCAGGTGCTCGGGGCGCGAGATGCGGTCGAAGTAGCGCACCACGGGCCGGAAGCAGTCGTTCGCGGTCATGACCCCGTCGTCGAAGTCCTCGATCTGCTGGAGCACCGGATCAGGGCGGCGGTTGGCGAACACGTCGCCGGGGATGAACAGCACCGGCAGGCGATTCACGTGCGCGAGCGCCGCGGCGGTCACCATGTTGGTCGCCCCCGGCCCGATGGAGGAGGTCACGGCCATGGCGCGGGTGCGCTTCCTGGTCTTGGCATAGGCGATGGCGGCGTGCGCCATGGTCTGCTCGTTCTGCCCGCGCCAGGTGGGCAGCGCGTCCCCGATGCCCTGGAGCGCCTCGCCGATGCCCGCGACGTTGCCGTGGCCGAAGATGGCCCACACGCCCTCGATGAAGCGCTCGCCCCCTTCCGTCATCTGCACCGACAGCCAGCGCATCATCGCCTGCGCGGCCGTGAGACGGATCGTGCCGGAGGTCGTGTCGGGGCGGATTGGTCCTGCCATGGTCATGCTCCTTGCGGGATCATGCGTCCCGCGTTCGTTCGGGCCCCAGCGGGGGCCCCCTGTCTTGCGTCGTCCCAGATCGCGCACAGCCGCGCAAAGCGCCGGCGCATCTCCTCCACGGCATCCTTGTCGCCCATCTCGCCCTTCATCCAGGCCCGCGCCACCGCGCCGAAGATGGTGCGGCCTACGGCGAAGCCCTTCACGAGCGGCTGGGCGGCGGCGAGAGCGAAGCTCTGCGCGAGCTCCTCCTCCGGCGCATCGAGCCCGAGGACCACGATGCCCCTCACATGCGGGTCGTGGGCGGCGATGGCGTCGCAGGCCCGGGCCCAGGCCCCTTGCGTCCGGAAGGGTTCGAGCTTCCACCAGTCGGGGAAGAGCCCCAGGGCGTAGATGCGCTCGATGATGCGCGCGGTGGTGGCCTCATTCACCGAGGCCACCTTGGAGGGGATCACCTCCAGGAGCACCTCGAGCCGGTTCCTCCGCGCCGCCGCGAAGAGGCGAGTGAGCGTCGCCTCCTGCTCGGCCCACATCTGCGCGTTGTCCTCGGGGTGGCAGAAGCAGAGCACCTTGACCACGTGCCCGAGCGGCCACTCCGCGAGCCCGCCGAAGTCGGGGCCGAGCTCGGGCTCGAGCGTCAGGGGTCGCGAGCCCGGCCATTCCACGGGCCGGCCGATCCACAGGCCCGTGCCGGCCGCCGCGTGCAGGGCCTCGCGGCCCAGCCGGTTGTCGCACAGGATACCGTAGCCGGGCTGGCCGTTGGCGACCGCTTGCGCGGCCTCCAGGCACAGGCGCTTGAAGGCGCCGATCTTCTCGGGGGTCGCGCCCTCCATCGCCTCCATCTGGCTGCGGTGGTCAAAGGCGAAGACCCGCATCCGGTCCCACACCCCGTGCCGGTTCGTGGACCAGTGGATCTGCTCGAGCGCCGCATCGTGCCGCAGGTCGGGGCGGATCACCCCGCGCGCGAGGAAGAACTCCAGTTCTTCCAGCGAGGGATAGGCGGGCGTGCAGCCGTGGCGCGAGACGGCAAAGGCCCCGCAGGCGTTGGCGTACTTCAGAGCCACGGGCCAGCTCTCCCCGTCAAGCCAGCCCTTCAGAAGCCCCGACATGAAGCCGTCGCCCGCGCCCAGGACGTTGAACACCTCGATCGGGAAGCCCGGGCCCGCCTCGCCCTCGTCCAGCGTGTCGGGAATGGCGCCCTGGAACGCCACCGCGCCCGCAGCCCCTCGCTTGCACACCAGCGTGGCGGAGGACACCGCCCGCACGGCCCGGAGGGCCGCCACCGTGTCGGTGGTGCCGCCCGCGATGTGGAACTCCTCCTCCGTCCCCACGATGAGGTCGAAGAGGTGCAGGTGCGCCTGGAGCTTGGCCGTCACCGCCGCCGACGCGATGAAGCGGCTCTCGCCCGCGCCGTGCCCGGCGAGCCCCCACAGGTTCGGGCGGTAGTCGATGTCGAGCGCGCAGCGCGCCCCGGTCTCGCGCGCGAGGTGTAGCGCCTTCAGCACCGCCGCCTCCGTCCGCGGGTGGCTCAGATGCGTGCCCGTGGCCACGACCGAGCGGGCCTCGGCGATGAAGGCGGGGTCGATGTCGTCCTCGCAGAGCGCCATGTCCGCGCAGTCCGCGCGGTAGAAGATGAGCGGGAACTGCGCCTGGTCGCGGATGCCCAGGATCACGAGCGCGGTCAGACGCTCGGGGTCGGTCACGACGCCCCGCACGTCCACGCCCTCGCGGACCAACTCCTCGCGGATGAACCGCCCCATATGCTCGTCGCCCACCCGCGTGATGAGAGCGGAGCGCAGCCCCAGACGCGCCGTGCCCGCCGCCATGTTGGTGGGCGAGCCGCCGATGTACTTCGCAAACGACCCCATGTCCTCCAGCCGGCCGCCCACCTGCGCGCCATACAGGTCCACCGAGGAGCGGCCGATGGTGATCACGTCAAGAGGCTTGGTCATGGGGAGGACCCTTTCCAGATATTCATTTCCAACCACCGGAAGCTTTACACTCCCGGCCGGATCGCAACAGCGTCACCGCCGGTTCAGCGCCCGATCCCAGCGGGCCGGGCGACCGGTTCGGCTCAGGCCGGTACGGGGGCCAAGGCTTGGTCGAGCCCAGCTTCCTGCGCCATCGCCTTGAGCGCCTTCAGGCCCATGGACTGGTAGTGGAACGGCTGGCGCTGCGCCGGGTCCTGCTCCGCCTCGATCACGAGCCAGCCTTTGTAGCCATGCTCGGCCGCGACCTTGAGGACCGGCACGAAGTCCACGCCGCCCTCGGCGTCGCCCGGCACGGTGAACACGCCCGCGCGCACGCCCTGAAGGAACGACATCCCCTCGGACCGGACCCGCGTCATGACCTCGGGGCGCACGTTCTTGCAGTGGATGTGGCCCACGCGGTGCATGTAGCGACGCGCCAGCACCTCGGGGTCCGAGCCGCCGAAGAAGGCGTGGCCTGCGTCCAAGAGGAGCTTCGTCGCCGGACCGGTCGCGGCCATGAAGGCGTCGATCTCCGCCTCGGTCTCCACGATCGTGCCCATGTGGTGATGGTACACGAGCGGCAGGCCCTGGGACGCGGTGAACTCGGCCAGCGCCTCGATCCTCGCGCCGAACTCGGCCCAGCGGTCGGCGGGCAGCACCGGGCTCTGGGAGAGCGGCGTGCCGTCCTGGCCGTGGATGCAGTTCGACGTCTCGCAGGCGATGAACACCGAGGCCCCCGCGCCCTTGAGCATGTCGATATGCGCCTGCGCCGCGCGCTTCTCCTCCTCGACCGACTGGACGAGCAGGTTCGTGGAATACCAGCCGCCGACAAAGCGCAGGCCGTGGGCGCCAAGCGTTGCCTTGAGGGCCGCGCCCTCGTTCGGCATCTTGTGCCCCTTCTCGATGCCGTCAAAGCCGATCTGGCCGGCCTCGCTCAGGCACTGCTCAAGGGAGATGTCCGCGCCAAGCGTCTGGTCGTCGTCGTTCGACCACGCAATGGGATTGGTGCCGTAAAGGATCATGGGGAAAGGTCCGCTCAAAGGGTGGCACACGGCCAGGGGCTCGCCCCAGCCGCGCGGGATCGCATCAGGCCGCAGCGCGCGAAAGGACGCTCTCAGACCGTTCCGCCGAGGCTCGCCTCGAGCTGCGCCATCTCCTGCCCGCCCGCCATCAGATCTTGGAGCTGGTCGGGGGTGATCTCGCCCCGTTGGGAGGTTCCCAGCGTCTTGCCCCGGTTCAGGACGGTGAAGCGGTCGCCGACGGCCATGGCGTGGCGCACGTTATGCGTGATGAACACCACGCCCACGCCCTGCTTGCGCACGCGGTCGATCGTGGAAAGGACGTTGGAGGTCTGGCGCACGCCCAGGGCCGAGGTGGGCTCGTCGAGTATCAGCACCTTGGCCCCGAAGTGGACGGCGCGCGCGATGGCAACCGTCTGCCGCTCGCCCCCCGATAGCGTGCCGACGGCCTGGTCGGCCTCGCGCAGGTTGATCCCCATTTTCTTCATCTCGGCCATGGTGACGCTGTTGGCCCGCTCGACGTCGAAGCGCTTGAACGGCCCCCAACCCGTCGTGGGCTCGCGGCCCATGAAGAAGTTCCGCGCCACCGACATCAGCGGGATCATCGCGAGGTCCTGGTAGACCGTCGCGATGCCGGCGTTCATGGCGTCGCGCGGGCTTTGGAACGACATGGGGCGTCCCTCGACTACGATCTGGCCGCGGGTCGGCTGGACGACGCCGGACATCGTCTTGATGAACGTCGACTTGCCCGCGCCGTTGTCGCCCAGCAGGCAGTGGCACTCGCCGGGGCGGACGTCGAAGCTCACGCCGGCCAGCGCGACGATGTTGCCGTAGTTCTTCTCGATGCTCCGCATCTCGATGATGGGCTGTGTCATGTCAGCGCTCCCCGGTCACGCGCTTGCGGATGGCGTTGTTGAAGACCACGGCCACGAGGAGCATCGAGCCCAGGAAGACCTGATACCAGTCCTGGTCGATGTCGGTGTAGCTGAGGCCGATCATCACGACCCCGAAGATGATGGAGCCGAAGAACGCGCCTACGGCCGAGCCGTAGCCGCCTGTCAGAAGGGCGCCGCCGATGACCGCCGCGATGATGGCCTCGAATTCCTTCTGGAAGCCCCGGCGCGCGTCGGTGCTGCCCGCGTCGAGCACGGTGATGATCGCCACAAGCGCCGCGCAGCAGGCCGTGAGCACGAAGAGCGAGACCTTGACCTTGCGCACGGGGACGCCGGAGTTGATGGCGGCGGTCTTGTCGCCCCCCGAGGCGAAGATCCAGTTGCCGGCCGGCGTGCGCAGGAGCACCCAGGTCGCGACCGCCGTGAGCAGCAGGAACCAGACGATCTCCACGGGAACGCCGGGCACCTTGGCCGAGCCGTTCCCGAAGGTCTCGATCCAGCCCCGTGCAGCGAGCCAGGCGAAGAGGCCTTCGAACGCGTCGCCCGAGAAGAACGGCAGAAGCCAGTCGCCCTCGACCGCGTCCGAGACGCCGCGCAGCTGCGTGGAGCCGGCCGTGGCCCATTTTAGGCCCACTAAGCTGAGGCCACGCAGGATGAACAGGCCTGCGAGGGTCACGATGAAGCTCGGCAGGGCGGTCCGCAGCACGATCTGCGCGTTCACGGCCCCGAGGAGAGCGGCCACGAGGAGCGTGGCGGGGATCGCGAGGATCAGCGGCCAGCCGGTCACCGTGACCGCGACTCCGAAGATCAGGCCCGCGAAGGCCACCATGGAGCCCAGGGACAGGTCGAACTCCCCACCGATCATCAGGAGCGACGCCCCGAGCGCCAGGATGCCGAGCTGCGCGGCGGGGGTCAGGAAGTTGATGACGCCCGCGAGGCTGAACATCACCGGGTCGGCGGTGACGGCAAAGAACGCGACCACGAGGATCAGTCCGGCGACGGCGCCGAGCTCGGGTCGCTTCATGAGCCGCGAGAGGAACGAGACCTGGCGCAGGCGCTCGTCCGGAGTGGCAGGTGCGGAGGACATTTGAGCTCTCTCCATGGTCATGGGCCGGGTCTCCCTTGGAAGGATAGCAGGGCGGCGGCAGCGATGCGCCCCCGCCCTGCCCCAGTCAGGTCAGCGGATGCCCTGAGCGGAGAGCTCGACCACCTGGGCGGCCTTGTCCTGGGTGATCAGGTTCGGGCCCGAGGGCACGTTGCCGCCGGGGATCAGGCCGAACTTGGCGTTGAGCGCCAGGAAGGTGACCGGCAGATAGCCTTGCAGGAACTGCTGCTGGTCGATGGCGAAGTCCGCGTCGCCGGCGGCGACAGCCTCCAGGAAGCCCGCCGACAGGTCGAAAGTCGCCACGTGCATTTCGCGGCCCGAGGCCTTGACCGCCGCGAGCGACGGCTCACCGGCCGTGCCGGCACCTAGCGCGAGGACGGTGTCGATGCTCTCATCGGCGTCGATGGCGGCGCGGACGCGCGCTTCGACATCGGCGGGGTCGTTGGAGGTCGGCAGCACGGTCACGTCGCCGAAGCCTTCGGTGAAGCCCGCGCAGCGCTGGTCGAGCGCGACGTTGCCCACCTCCTGGTTCACGCAGATCGCCTTGGTGCCGCCCAGCTCCTTGAGCTTCTCGCCGGCGGCCCGGCCCGCGTCGAACTCCGACTGACCCACGTGCAGGAACGCGCCGAGGTCCTTGGAAACGTCCGAACCCGAGTTGATGGAGATCACCGGAATGCCGGCCTCGCTGGCGCGGCGGATCGAGTCGCCCAGGGCGTCGGCATCCGGGATGGAGACGACGATCCCGTCGGGCTCCTGGTTCACGGCGGCGTCGATGAGCTGCGACATGGCAACCATGTCGAAGGTCTCGGGCGCGCGGTAGTCGACGGTGGCGCCGCTGTCCTGGGCCGCCTGCTCCACGCCGTTCTTGACGACCGACCAGAACGGGTCGTTGGCCTGTCCGTGGGTCACGACAATGATGTCCTGCGCCCAGGCGGCCGAGGCCGAGAGCGCGAAGGCCAGTGTCGCGGTCTTAAAGATCGTGGTCATGGGTGTCCTCCCCTTGAGGTTCGTTGGTGGGGTGGCGGCGTCTTCCGCGCCGCCATGGTCTTCGGCTGTGCCGCCGAATTCGTCAGGCGCCCATCTCCCGGAGCCGCTCGCGCGAGGTGACCAGATGGCCCTCGACGATGTCGCGGAACCCTTCGCCCTTCAGGGGCGAAAAGGGGTTCGGGCCGGGGGCGCTCGTCTCGATGATGATCGGGCCCTGGTATCCGATCTCGTCGATGGCCCGGATCTGGGGCGCGAAGTCCGTGTGGCCCTCCCCCACGGCGCAGCGATTGCTGTCCGCCACGTGGTAGAGGCCGATGGCCGCCCCCCCCTGGCGCAGCGCGCCCGCCGGGTCGGCTTCCTCGATGTTCATGTGATAGGCGTCGGGCAGCAGGCGCAGGTTGTCCGCTCCGACCTTGTCCAGGAAGGAGAGACCTTCGGCCACGGTCCGGACCTGATGGCTCTCGTAGCGGTTCAGGATCTCGAAGACGACCGAAAGGCCGCGGGCCCTTGCCAGGTCGCAGACCCGGCGGGTCGATTCGACGAGGAGGGCGTCCTCTTCCTCCTGCGTGCTCACCGGCCGGATGCGCGTGACCAGCCCGTGGCACGAGATCAGGGGCTGGCCGATGGTCGCCGCCCAGTCCACCAGCCTTTCGTAATAGGCGAGCCCTTGGGCCCGCACAGCCCCGTCGGGATGCGAGATATCCGCATCGCCCGGCGTGATCGAGAATACCTCGAGCCCCTCGTTGGCGAGGATCTCCCTGGCCCTGACCGGATCGAGGTTGTCGGCGTCGCCGAAGAGTTCCACCCCGTCGAGGCCGGCCCGGCGGATGCGCGCGGCCGTCTCCTCCAGCGAGGTGGCGAAGGTCCAGGTGCAGCAGCCGAGCTTCCGGGTCATGCCGCCACCTCGATCGCCGCGCGGGACACGGCCACCGCCTGACCGGTGCGGGCGGCCTCGGTCGCGGCCTCGGCCAGCGCCAGGGCGGCGACGCCGTCCTGCAAGCTGACGGGGAGAGGCGCCCCCCGCAGGACGGCGTTCACGAAGGCGGACCATTCCGCCTCGTAGGCGCGCATGTAGCGCTCCAAGAAGGAGAACTCGGGCTTGGCCCCCGTCACGCCGGCGACCGTCGCCTTGGTGATGGTGCTTTCGAGCATGTTGCCGGCCGAAAGCAGGCCCTCGGAGCCCAGGAGCTCGATGCGCTGGTCGTAGCCGTAGACGGCGCGGCGGCTGTTCTTGATCACTGCGATCCGACCATCGACGAAATGGAGCGTCACTACGGCCGTGTCGACGTCGCCTGCGCGGCCGATCTCGGGATCGACGATGCAACTGCCTACTGCCGTCACCTTCTCGGGGGCTCCGCCCATGATCCAGCACGCCATGTCGAAGTCATGGATCATCATGTCGCGGAAGAGCCCGCCCGAAACCTTGACGTAGGACACCGGGGGCGGCGCGGGATCGAAGGACGTGATCGACAGGAGCTCGCCCTTGCCGATCTCGCCCGCGTCGAACGCCGCCTTGAGGCTGGCGAAGTTGGGGTCGAATCGCCGGTTGAAGCCGATCATCACCGGGCGCCCGGTCCGGGCTGCGGAGGCCTGGCACCGGACGGCGCGGGCGAGGTCGAGGTCCACGGGCTTTTCGCACAACACGGCCTTGCCGGCCTGGGTCGCCGCCTCGATGAGGTCGGCGTGGGTGTCGGTCGACGTCGCGATCAGGACGGCATCGATGGTTGGATCGGCTAGGATCGCCTCGGTCGTGCGGGCCTCGGCTCCATAGGCTGCGGCGAGCTTCTCGGCCGCTGGCATCACGACGTCGGATACGGCCACCAGACGGCTTTCGGGGTGCGCCGCGATGGCCTTGGCATGCACCTGCCCAATCCGCCCGGCTCCGAGCAGACCAACCTTCAACATGAAACTATTCCTCCCGTTCCCGCGCCTTCGCGGATTGACTGCCACGATTGCACAGGGCTGCACGCGCGTGCAACAAATTTCTGCACGCGGGTGCAGTCTTGCGTTCGGCGCGTTGTGCTGGTCGGATGCCACTTCGGATGGAGAGCCTTATGGACGATCTCGACGGCCCGCAGGCCTCGTCGAATGTGACGGCCGACGATGTGGCGGCCCGCGCGGGCGTGTCCCGCTGGACGGTGGCCCGTGCGTTCAAAAAGGACGCGCCCATCTCCGAGCGGAGCCGGCGCAGCGTCCTCGCCGCCGCCGAGGCGTTGGGCTACGTTCCGGACCTCCTCGCCGCGAGCCTGGCCTCGGACCGTTCGGGCCTTGTCGCGCTTCTCGTGGATGACTTCGACAACCCGCACAAACTCGTCATGCTCGAAGGCCTCACGCGCGTTCTCCAGCGCGAGGGCTGGGGCACGCTCCTCATCAATATCGGCCACGAGTCCGAGATTCCCCAGGCGCTGCTCACGGCAAGCCAGCGCCGCGTGGATGCCGCCGTCCTGATCGGGACGGAGTTCGACGACGCCATCATCGGCACGGCCCTGGGCGCACGGCGCGTGAAGAAGCTCATCGTCTTTGCCCGCGTGAGCCAAGACCCCCAGACGCTGTCGATCTGCTGCGACGACGCTGCGGCGATGCGCGAGATCGCCGATCACCTGCTCGCGGGGTCGTTCCGGCGCCCGCTCTTCGTCGGCGGCCCGGACGGATTCTCGGCCACGCTGACGCGGAAGGCGACCTTCCTGGAGGCTTGGCGCGAGCATCGCGGCATAACACCAGAGGTCGTGCATGTTCCGCGCTACGATGCGCGCCTCGCCTTCGATCTGCTGCTCGCCCGGTTGCGCGACAAGCCGGAAGCCGAGCACCCCGACCTCATCGTCTGCGAGAACGACGTCCTGGCCATCGGGGTCATGGATGCCATCCGCCACGGGCTTGGCCGATCCGTGCCGGACGACATCGCCGTCGTGGGCTTCGACGACATTCCGCTGGCCGCCTCGCCGGCCTACGAACTCACCACCTACCGCCAGCCCTTGGCCGCGATGGGGGACGCGTTAATGGCCGTGCTCAAGTCGAGCGCCGAGCCGGTAGGCAGCCAGTTCCTGCGCGGCGAGTTCGTGGTGCGCCGAACAGCCTGAACGCTATATTCCAGCGGGCCAGACCGAACCGTCTCCGAACCACTCCTGCCCCGTCAAGGACCGATCCCATGCTGCGCCAGTTCCTTGCCTACTACCGCCCCTGGAAGGGCTTGTTCTGGCTCGACTTCGGCTGCGCCGTGGCGTCTGGCCTACTGGAGCTGGCCCTTCCCATGGCGGTG
>CADCUU010000005.1 GCA_902805995.1 uncultured Rubellimicrobium sp. | reverse complement strand
ATCAGACCCATATAAACCTGGGCCCTGAGTGGTACCGACACCCCGGCTCGAACGGGGGACCCCCAGATCCACAATCTGGTGCTCTAACCAACTGAGCTATGTCGGCACTCGGGCGGGGACCTAGCGCCCGGAAACAGGGAATGCAAGACCCTTGCCGCAGGCCCCGGCGGCGCGCTACCTCCGCCCTGCCAGCAAGGGGAGCCGACCATGGGCATCGACAAGCAAAGCGACGTGTCCGCCAACATCCAGATCGGGCCCACGTCGCTCGGCATGGTCCGCATCTACGTGGAGGCCGAGGGGGGGATCGAGCTCCCTCTCGACTTCGAGCCCGAAGAGGCGATCGAGATCGCCGAGGAGATTCGCGCCGCCGCCGAGATGGCGCGCGAGATGGGCGGGGGAAAGCGCCGCTAGGCCGGACCTTAGCCTAAGCCCAGGCCCGGATCACGCGCGCCGTGCCACCGCCGCGCCGCGTGCCGCGCGAACCGATGGGTCAAGCCCTTTCGGCGGGCGGCGTTCAGCTTCAGCTCCGGCCCCATCCGCACGATTTCGGCGTCGTAATGGTCCGCGACGATCAGCCCCGTGTCGTCAGGCAGAAGCTCCACGGGAAAGTCGGCGTCCACCGCCCAGAAGAAGCGGTCGCAGAATTCCAGGTAGCCCTGCCACTTCCGGTCGCTCTGGAAATCCGCGCGCGACGACTTGCATTCGATCACCCAAAGCTCGCCCTTGGGCCCGAGGGCCATCACGTCCACCCGGAGCCCCGGCGCGGGCGTCATCTCCTCCACCGACATGAAGTCGTGGGACAGGAGGTGCCGGCACACCCCGCGCGCCAGAAGCTGGCCCGGCCGGGGGGCGGGAAGCGGCAGGTCGAGCGCGGGCTGGGGCAAGGGCATGGCCCCGAATCTCATGCCTGCCGACTTCAGGTCAAGCAGGGCGCGGTCACGTCCGGTTGCGTCCCTGCGCCCTTGCGCCTCCAGGCCGTTGCGTCGCGGGGCCTGCACGACTAGCTAAGGCGCAAAGGGGGACCCCAGCCATGTTCACCGGCATCGTCACCGACCAAGGCGAGATCGTCGCGCTCCAGCAGGAGGGGGACCTGCGCGCCCGCATCAGGACCGGCTACGACGTCGACCGCCTCGACATCGGGGCCTCCGTGTCCTGCGACGGCGTCTGCCTCACCGTCGTGACCAAGGGCCGCGACCCCCAGCCCTGGTTCGAGGTGCAGGCCTCGGCCGAGACGCTGGACAAGACCAACCTTGCCGCCTGGGCGCCGGGCAAGCGCATCAACCTCGAACGCGCGCTCAAGGTCGGGGACGAACTCGGCGGTCACATCGTCTCGGGCCACGTGGACGGCACCGCGACCGTGGTGTCCCTGCGGCAGGAGGGGGACAGCACCCGCGTCCGCCTGCGCGCACCCGAATCCCTCGCCCGCTTCATCGCCCCCAAAGGGTCGGTGGCGCTGGACGGCATCTCGCTCACAGTCAACGAGGTCGAGGGGGCCGAGTTCGGCGTGAACCTGATCCCCCACACCAAGGAGGCGACGACCTGGGGCACCCTGCGCGAGGGCCAACCCGTGAACCTCGAGATTGACACCATGGCCCGCTACGTGGCGCGGCTCAGGGAATGGTCGTGACCCCAGGCCCCGGCCACAACAAGGGCCCCTCCGTTGAGGAGGGCGCCGCCTGGCGCACCCATTGCTGGCGCCAGGCCCGCGAGGCACTGCTGCCCTCGCTGCCCA
>CADCUU010000004.1 GCA_902805995.1 uncultured Rubellimicrobium sp. | reverse complement strand
TTTCCGATCTGACCCGATCATCGTGCACCCCGATGTCCGCCGGTCCCTCATGGACCAGAAGAGCTTCGTGGAGGGCGCCCGCGCCTTCACCTACTGGGGCGCGACCCTGATCGACCGAGCGCACCGCCTGGGCGACAAGGACGCCGACGGCCTGATCTCCCTCCTCACCCCCGTCCTCAAGGGCTTCCAGACCGACAAGGGCTTCGAGATGGCCGTCCAGGCCCAGCAGCTCTACGGCGGGCACGGCTACATCGAGGAATGGGGCATGTCGCAATACGTCCGCGACGCCCGCATCGCCATGATCTACGAAGGCGCGAACGGCATCCAGGCGCTCGACCTCGTGGGCCGCAAGCTCGCCTCGGGCGGCGGCAAGCCGATCATGGCCCTCTTCGAGGAGATCAAGTCCTTCATCAAGGCGCACGAGGGCGATGCCGACCTCAAGGCCAGCGTCCTCGACCCGCTCAAATCCGCGTCCAAGGACCTCCAGGCGGCCGCGATGTACTTCATGGGCGTGGCGGGCAAGGCCCCGAACGACGCGCTCGCCGGGGCCACGGACTTCCTGCACATGATGGGCCATGTCTGCCTGGGCTACGTCTGGGCCCGCATGGCCGTCGCCGCCAGGGCCGCTCTCGACGCAGGGACCGACGACCCCGCCTTCTACGAGGGCAAGCTTGCCACCGCCCGCTACTACGCCGCGCGCCAGCTTCCCGCGACCGGCATGCACCTCGCCCGCATCCAGACCGGCGCCACCCCCGTCATGGCGCTGGAGGCGGCAGGCTTCTGACGAGCGCCTGCCAGGGCCGCGATGACGACCCTCATGGCCGCACAGTCCCTCGTAACAGGCGGTCCTTTCACGCCTGACCCCCGCGCGATCGCCCAAAGCGGCACGACCGCGCGGACGCCTGCCACTACGAGGCTCGCCATCGACCAGAGCGTGCCCGGGCACGAGTTCGCCCCGTCCGCCGCTCCCCACCCCGAACCCCAGGGACGCCGCGTCGCCCGCGTCCGACGCAGCGGCAGAGGCCCGCCCGCGCGATATTCCGGCCCATACCTGTTGCGCCGGAACGCCCAAAACGTCAGCCTTATCCCGCACGATCCAAGACCGGGGACCCCATGACCCTCCGCCTCCACTGCTTCGGCGAATCCGGCAACGCCTACAAGGCGGCGCTCACCCTCACGCTCTGCGGCCTCGACTGGGAGCCGGTGTTCGTGGACTTCTTCCGCGGCGCCTCCCGCACCCCCGAATACCGCGACTTCAACGTCATGGGCGAGGCTCCGGTGCTGGAGGTCGAAGGCCGCACCATGACCCAGTCCGGCGTGATCCAGCTCTGGGCCGCCGAACAGACCGGCCGCTTCCTCACGCCCCGCGAGGACGCCCTCCGCTGGGTCCTCTTCGACAACCACAAGGTCTCCTCCCAGGCGGGCGCCCTCCGCTTCCACCTGCACTTCCTGCCCGAGGACAAGCGCTCGCCGGAGGTCGTCGACTGGCTCACCGCCCGCCTCCGCTCCGCCTTCCAGGTGATGGAGTCGCAACTCCAGCGCACCCCCTGGCTCGCCGGGGCCGATCCCACCATCGGCGACCTCGCCTGCTGCGGCTATCTCTACTACCCCGAACCCTTCGGCTTCGACCGCGCGGACTGGCCCGCCATCGACGCTTGGCTGACCCGCCTCGCCGCCCTGCCCGGCTGGCAGCACCCCTACGACCTCATGCCGCGACGCGCGGGCGCAAGCCCCACGCTCAAGCCCACCTGACGGAGCGCCCCATGACCGACGCCTACATCTTCGACGCCATCCGCACCCCGCGCGGCCGCGGCAAGCCCGACGGCGCGCTCCACGAAGTCACGTCCCTCCGCCTCTCCGCCCAGGTGCTCGACAACCTGCGGGACCGCTCCGACCTCCCCCCCGACGCGGTGGAGGACGTGATCTGGGGCAACGTCACCCAGGTCGGCGAACAGGGCGGCTGCCTTGCCCGCTCCGCCGTCCTCGCCTCCTCCCTGGGCGAACAGGTCCCGGGCCTCTCCATCAACCGCTTCTGCGCGAGCGGGCTCGAGGCCGTGAACCTCGCCGCCAACCAGATCCGGGGCGGCGCGGGCCAGGGCTACATCGCCGGCGGCGTGGAGATGATGGGCCGCGTCCCCATGGGCTCGGACGGCGCGGCCATCGCCGTGGACCCGACCCTCGCCTTGGAGACCTACTTCGTCCCCCAGGGCATCTCCGCCGACATCATCGCCACCCAGTACGGCATCACCCGGGACGAGGCCGACGCCTTCGCCGTCCAGTCCCAGAAACGCGCCAAGCTCGCCTGGGACGAAGGACGGTTCAGCAAGTCCGTCATCCCCGTCGTGGACCAGAACGGCCTCACCATCCTCGCGCATGACGAATACATGCGGCCCGACACCGACATGCAGAAGCTCGGCGCCCTCGACCCCTCGTTCCGCGCGATGGGCGAGGTCATGCCCGGCTTCGACAAGGTCGCCCTGATGAAGTACCCGCATCTGGAGCGGATCGAGCACATCCACCACGCCGGCAACTCCTCCGGCATCGTGGACGGCGCGGCGGGCCTCCTTCTCGGCTCCAGGGAATGGGGCGAGGCGCATGGCCTCAAGCCCCGCGCCCGCATCCGCGCCACGGCCAAGATCGGTACCGACCCCACGATCATGCTCACCGGCCCCGTTCCCGTGACCGAGAAGATCCTGCGCGAGACGGGTCTCTCCATCTCCGACATCGACCTCTTCGAGGTGAACGAGGCCTTCGCCTCCGTGGTGCTCCGCTTCATGCAGGCCTTCGACGTGGAGGATAGCCGCCTCAACGTGAACGGCGGCGCCATCGCCATGGGCCACCCGCTGGGCGCCTCCGGGGCGATCATCCTCGGCACCCTCCTCGACGAGCTCGAACGCCAGGACAAGACACTCGGCCTCGCCACGCTCTGCATTGCCTCCGGCATGGGTGCCGCAACGGTAATTGAGCGAATCTAGGCTCGGCAAAGCTGTTGGTACCCACAATGATCGCGCTACCATGCAGGCGAATCGGCGGTCACGCGGTCCGGGCCGCCGCCTGGTGGGGCAGGAGTTGGAATGGATCTTCCCGGCAGCAGACGCCTTGGCGCATCGGCCCTGCTCGGCCGCCTGGGCGAGCTGTTCATCGCGGACCGCCTCCACGAGGCGACGCAGCTCTGGTCCTTCCCCTGCCCCGTGGAGGTCGCGGGCGAGCTCACCGTCATGAAGGACGCCGAGGAGCTGGTGGCCTTCTTCCGCAGCCGCCACGACCGTGCGCGCGCCGCAGGCATGACCGCCCTCGTCCCCCGCATCATCGCCATAGAGATGCCGCGCAAGCACCGTTTCCGCGTCTGGCTGCGCTGGGTCCATCACTTCGACACCCACGACGAGGAGGAGGAGCATACCTCCGTCTTCTACTTCGTCCGCAAGCCCTGGGGGGGCCTCTCCATAGAGATGATGGATATCGTCCGTATCCCCGACGTGGGCCGGGCCCAGTCCGCCTGAGGTCCTCCCCCGGCATCAATATGGCCGAAATCATTCGATTCGCCTTAGTCCTGCCGCAATCGCCCGGCAACGCCTTGATGCTGGCCGAACGGTTAACCATGTCTCCCGGACATCCGACGGTCCCTGCCGCCCCGACGAGCCTGGGAGGACCACTTGCCCCAAAGCGTGACCGGCCTCTTCGCCCGCTATTCGGAGCTCGTGCGCAGCCGCAACCTGCGCGAAGTGGCACGCCTGTACCGCTTCCCCTGCCTGATCGAGTTTCCCGACCGGACCGTCATCGCGATGAACATCGACGATCTGGAGGCCCTGCTGGCCGAACGGTCCTCCCATCTCGCCGCGAGCGAGGTGATCGACATGACCGCCCGCGTCGCCGCCGTGGAGATGCCGCGAGAGAACCGCTTCCGCGCCTGGGTGCGCTGGGCCTACCACTACCCCGACCGCATAGAGCCCGACGGCGCGGGCATCATCTACTACCTCACCCGCTCCCCCGGGGGCCTCATCGCGATCGAGATGCTGTCCTACTTCAGCATGGCCCCCATCGAGGCCGCCGCCCGCGAATCCTCCCGGATCTCCTGATCCCCTCCCAGCCACTCCGGACCACGCGGCCCCCACGGGGCAGTCGCGCCCGTTTCGCCATGCCCCACGGCCATCCAGCGCAAAGGACCCTGTCGCCATGACCGACTTCTCCATGCAGATCGACGCCGACGGCGTGGCCATCCTCTCCTGGGACGCCCAGGGCAAGTCCATGAACGTCCTCACCCTCGAATCCCTGCGCGACCTCGACGCGCTGGTGGCGCAGGCGCTCGCCGACGATGCGGTGAAGGGCCTCGTCATCACCAGCGGCAAGAAGGACTTCGCCGCCGGCATGGACCTCAACGTCATCGCCCGGATGAAGGAGGACGCCGGCGACGAGCCCGCCCGCGGCCTCTTCGACGGCATCATGGGCATGCACCACGCGCTGCGCCGGATCGAGCGGGCGGGCATGGACCCCAAGACGAACCGTGGTGGCAAGCCCGTGGCCTGCGCCGTTCCCGGCACCGCCCTCGGCATCGGGCTGGAGATCCCGCTGGCCTGCCACCGCATCTTCGCCGCCGACAACCCCCGCGCCAAGATCGGCCTGCCGGAGATCAAGGTCGGCATCTTCCCCGGCGCGGGCGGCACGACGCGCCTCGTGCGCAAGATGGGCGCGATGGCCGCCTCGCCCTTCCTCCTGGAAGGCAAGCTCTCCGACCCCAACGCAGCCCGCGCCGCTGGCATCATCGACGAGGTCGTGCCCCCCACCGAACTCATGGACCGCGCAAAGGCCTGGGTCCTCGCCTCCGTCGGCACCGACCTCTCCAAGCCCTGGGACCGCAAGGACTACCGGATGCCCGGCGGCGCGCCCTACCACCCGGCGGGCTACATGACCTATGTCGGCGCCTCGGCCATGGTGAACGCCAAGACCTTCGGCGCCTTCCCCGCCGCCAAGGCCCTGCTCAGCGCGGTTTACGAAGGTGCCCTCGTCAACTTCGACAACGCGCTGAAGATCGAGGCCCGCTGGTTCGTCAACGTCCTGATGAACCCGTCCTCCTCGGCCATGATCCGGTCCCTGTTCATCAACATGCAGGCCCTGGGCAAGGGCGCGAACCGCCCCGACGCCCCCGACCAGAAGGTCCGGAAGCTCGGCGTCATCGGCGCCGGCATGATGGGTGCCGGCATCGCCTATGTCGCCGCCAACGCAGGCATCGACGTCGTGCTGGTGGATTCGACCGACGAGGCCGCGGCCAAGGGCAAGGCCCATTCCGAAGGCCTACTCCAGAAGGGCGTGAGCCGCCGCAAGGTGACCGAGGAGAAGAAGTCCGAAACCCTCGCCCGCATCACCCCCACCACCGACTATGCGATGCTCCAGGGCTGCGACCTGATCGTGGAAGCCGTCTTCGAGGACCCGCAGGTCAAGGCCGAGGTCACGCGCAAGGTCGTCGCCGCCGTGGGCCCTGACGCGATCTTCGCCACCAACACCTCGACGCTCCCCATCAGCGACCTCGCGACGGCCTCCGACACGCCGGATCAGTTCATCGGCATCCACTTCTTCTCCCCCGTGGACAAGATGCAGCTCGTGGAGATCATCCGGGGCAAGCAGACCGGCGACCGCGCCGTGGCCAAGGCGCTCGACTTTGCCAAACAGATCGGCAAGACCCCCATCGTCGTCAACGACGCGCGCTTCTTCTACGCCAACCGCTGCATCATCCCCTACCTGAACGAAGGGGTCCGCATGGTGGCCGAGGGCGTGTCCCCTTCGCTCATCGAGAACGCGGCCAAGATGGCGGGCATGCCCCTCGGCCCCCTCCAGCTCATCGACGAAACCTCCATCGACCTCGGCGTCAAGATCGCCAAGGCCACTATGGCCGCCATGGGCGACGCCTACCGGGACGAGGCCGTCGACCGTGTCCTCTTCCCCATGGCCGACGAAGGCCGCCTCGGGCGCAAGGCGAAAGCGGGCTTCTACGCCTACGACGACAAGGGCGAACGCCAGGGCCTCTGGCCCGACCTCGCCAAGCGCTTCCCCCGCGCCGCCCAGCAGCCGACCCTCCAGGAGGTGCAGGAACGCCTTCTCTTCGCCCAAAGCCTGGAGGCCGTCCGAGCCCTGGAGGAAGGCGTCCTTACCGACATCCGCGAAGGCGACGTGGGCGCGATCCTCGGCTGGGGCTTCGCGCCCTGGTCCGGCGGCCCCTTCAGCTGGCTCGACATCCTGGGCGCGCCCTACGCCGCCGAACGTGCCGAGGAACTGGCAGCCACGCACGGCGACCGCTTCGCGCCTCCCCAACTGCTGGAGGAGATGGCCGAACGCGGACAGTCCTTCTACGCCCGCTTCGGATCGGGGACCGCCAAGGCCGCATAGCCTCAGCGGCTCCGGGGCTGGGCAGGCTTCAGGCCCGACCGTGCCACGATGCGATAACCCTCTGGCACCGAGGGATCGTCGATACAGACATGCCCCTCGGCCAGCCGGACCACCGCGCAGGCCGAGGGCGCGGCCTCCAGAGGCACGACGCAGGCCCCGGCGGGCAGCGCCACAATGGCAATCATCAGGGCAAGAGCGCGGGTCACGACAGGGGCCTCCTTCTTGGCTCTGCCCCTTAGGACGCGCGCCCCGTCACGATCCTTGGCCCGCTCCGCACGCTTTCCTCACGCCTCCTCCCGCACCGCCACCGCCTCCGGCTCCCGCAGCGCGATCATCACCCCCGCCCCCGTCACGAGCGCGAGCCCCAGCCCCTCCCACGCGCCCGGCACCTCGCGCCACAGCACCACCGCCCAGACCGTGGCAAAGACCAGCAGCGTGTTCTCGAACACCGACACGACCGTGGCATCGGCGATCTGATAGGCCCGGATCGACAGCCCGACGCCCAGCAGCGAACCCACCCCCTGCACGACGATCATCAGGAGGAACACCCCCTCGGGCGCAACCCAGCCCCGCGTGGCCCAGCCCGCCGCCCCCTCGGCCACCGGCAGCGGCCAAAGCCATAGCACCAGGCACCCCACTGCCCCCCAGACCATCATAAGCCCAAAGAACCCGCCCAGCAGCGCCAGCGTCCCCTCCCCCGCGCACCACTTGCGCGTCACGAGGTTGCCCAAGCCATAGAACGCCCCCGCCAGCACCGGCAGCGCCACCCACCCGGACAGCTCCGCCGCATCCAACCCCAGCGCCAGCAGGATGCCCACAAAGCCCAGCGCCACCGCGCCGAGTTGCCACAGCCCTACGCGCTCCCGAAACAGCACGACCGAAAACAGCACCACGAACAGCGGCGCGGTGAACAGCCCCGCCACCACCTGCGCGATCGGCATGAAGCCCAGGCACCCGAAATAGATCACCATGGCGAGCGAGTTCAGAGCCGACCGCGCCAGCACCCGCCCCGGACGCAGCGGCCTCAGCCGCACGCCCCACCACCACGCGACCGGCCAAAGGAGGGCCAGCGCAATCCCTGCCCGCAGGAAGTGGAACTGCCAAAGCCCCCCCGCCTCGGCCGCCAGCCGCATGAAGTTGTCGATGAGCCCGAACAGCGCCATGGCCCCCACCACCAGCCCCGCCGCCATGGCCTTCCGATCCGCCCGCCCGTCCATCCCGCTCTCCCCTTCCGGCCAGCGGCGGGGCCCCGGATCGCGACCCAGGCTCCCCGGCCCCGGTCCAACCCGCGCCGCTTTCCGGCACCAAAACCCCGGCCCGCGCGCCTCGTGATCCGCGCCACCCGCCGCACCTTCCGTTCCCATGCCGCCGCAGGCTAAGGAAGACCAGGGGCTGCTTTCCGAGACAACATGACCGCGCTATCCCAATACGCCCGCCTGGAGACCGTGGGCCTCTGGCGCACCAACCCGCTTGAGGGCGGGCGCGAGGTCGTGGTCTCCTTCGGCAACGCCACGCTGGTCCTCGCGGACGGCTCGGGCCTGCCCCTGACCCACTGGTCGCTGCCCGCGGTGACGCGCCTCAACCCCGGCGTGGCCCCCGCCCTCTTCGCCCCTGACGAGGACGGGTCAGAGACGCTGGAGATCGAGGACGACCTCATGGTCTCCGCCATAGAGAAGGTGCGCCGCAGCGTCGCCCGCACCCGCCCGGCCTCCCACCGCCAGGGCCTCCGCGTCGTCTGGATCGCGCTTGGCGTCACGGGACTGGGCCTCCTTCTCTGGCTCCCCGGCGTCCTGAGGCGAGAGGCCCTGTCCGTCGTCCCCCCCTCGAAACGGACAGAGATCGGGGCCACCCTCCTCGGCCATCTCCAGCGCGACCTGGGCCCCGCCTGCCGCGACCCCCTGGGGACCGAGGCGCTGTCCCGCCTCCACCACCGCGTCCTGGGTGAGGTCGGGCAGGTTGTCGTCCTCCCCCTCGGCCCCGCCGCACCGCTCTCGCTCCCGGGCGGCATCGTCGTGCTGTCCCGCGACGTGGTGGAGCGCGCCTCCGAACCCGCCACGGTCGCAGGCCACGTCCTCGCGGCCCGGGTCGCGCCCGGCGGCGACGACGCCCTCGCCAGCCTTCTCGACGAGGCCGGGCTCTGGGCCACGCTCCGGCTCCTGACCTCCGGCAACCTCGACCCCGCCGTGCTCGAGCGCCATGCCAAGGCCCTCGTGGCCGAGGACGCGCCCGAACTCGATGCCTCCGATCTCGGCCCCGCCTTCGCCGCAGCCGAGGTTCCGCTCACGCCCTTCGCGTTCGACCGCGACCCGTCGGGCGACAGCGTGGCCGACCTCCTCGCCGCCGACCCCTACGCGCAGGGGGCAGCGCCACCGCTCCTCACGGATTCGGACTGGGTCGCGCTCCAGGGCATCTGCGACGGCGGCTGACCCCGCCCGCTCCTCCGTCCATGGTCAGCCTCTGGCCACGCACTCCGACGGGGTCGCGCTCCAGGGCATCCGCAACGGCGGCTGCCCCTCTCGCTCGCCCTTCCCAGTACGACGCCCTCACTTCCAGGGCCCGGGGCCAACACCTCCCCGGCGCCCCCCAACCGCCGTCACTTCGTCCCGAACATCCGATCACCCGCATCGCCCAGGCCCGGCACGATGTAGCCATGATCGTTGAGGTGGCTGTCGATAGCCGCTGTCACGATGGCCACGTCGGGATGCGCCTCCTGCATCCGCGCGATCCCCTCGGGCGCCGCCAGCAGGCACAGGAAGCGGATGTCCCTCGCCCCCGCATCCTTCAGAAGCTGCACCGCGGCGGCCGAGGAGTTCCCCGTCGCCAGCATCGGGTCCACCACGATGCAGATCCGCTCCTCCAGCGCCGACGGCACCTTGAAATAATACTGCACCGGCTGAAGCGTCTGCGGGTCGCGGTAAAGCCCCACGAACCCCACCCGCGCCGCGGGGATGAGGTCGAGGATCCCGTCCATCAGCCCGTTCCCCGCCCGGAGGATGGAGATCAGCGCGAGCTTCTTTCCCTCGATCGTCGGCGCGTCCATCTCCTGGATCGGCGTCTGGATGCGCGTCGTGGTCATCGGCAGCGTCCGCGTGACCTCATAGGCCAAGAGCAGGCTGATCTCCCGCAACAGCCTGCGGAACGACGCCGTCGACGTGTCGTGCTCCCGCATGAGGGTGAGCTTGTGCTGCACCAGCGGGTGATCCACGACGGTCAGCGGCGCCACAGGCGCGGGGGATCCAGGCGGAATGTCGGTCATGCGGCCTCCAGAATCTTGCCGATACGGGTCTTCGTCGCCTCGTCGCAGAAGGCCGCCCCAAGCGCCACCCAGTTCAGCGCGGTCAGGTCCTCCTCGTTCCACTCGAACGCGCGCTCCAGCATCTCCCATTCACGGGTCATGGTCGTCCCAAAGAACGGCGGATCGTCGGTGGACACGGTCACCTTCACCTCCCGCCCGCGCAGCTTCTCGATGGGATGCTCCCGCCACGAGCCGACCGCGCCCAGATACACGTTCGACCCCGGGCAGACCTCCAGCAC
>CADCUU010000003.1 GCA_902805995.1 uncultured Rubellimicrobium sp. | reverse complement strand
CCAGCCCTCCCTTTACGACGAAGCCATCCGCTTCGCCCATCGCCACGGCGTCCCCATGCCCGGGGAGGTGCTGACCCGCGACCTCGACCAGACCCACCAGTTCAACGACGGCGTGATGCAGGCCTGGGCCGCCGTCTACCGCGAGCCCGAGACTCACTGGCGCCTTTACGAACTGGCCGAGAAGCTCGTGGATCTGGAGGACTACTTCCGCCGCTGGCGCTTCAACCACGTCACCACGGTCGAACGGGTCATCGGTTTCAAGCGCGGAACCGGGGGCACGGGCGGGGTGAGCTACTTGAGGCGGATGCTGGAGGTGGAGTTGTTCCCGGAGCTTTGGCGCGTCCGCACCGTCCTTTGAGTCCGGACGTTCGAGCCACCCCGACGTCTGACACGCTCTCCGACATTCCCTGGCTTTCGGAGAAAGCGGAACGCGGGCAGCAGATCCTCCTCCAGCCCAAGATCCACCCCAGGAAGCGGGACCGGAGGATCCTCCGTCGATGCACTGCCTGTGTCACCGCCTGAAAGGAATGGTGATCCTGCGTCCTGGAACTGTCGGCGACTTGGATGAACGTCGGGACTGGCCAAGGGATCAGGCCGGATTGACCAAACAGGCCCGGCTCACGCACCCTGTTCGGCCAGGAACCTCTCGACCTCGGCCATCGTGGCCGTCCCTTCCATCGGCCCCTTCTTCGTCACCGCCAAAGCTCCACAGGCATTGGCCACGCGCAGCGCCTCCTCGGGCGTGGCGCCCCGCAGCCGCATCGACACGAACCCCGCGCCGAAGCAGTCGCCCGCTCCAGTGGGATCGACCTCCTCGACCGCAAAACCCGGCACGGCGGTCCGGCCAGCGGCGTCGAAGTGGACTGCGCCATCGGCCCCCTTCTTCCACACGACGTCCGACACGCCGCGGGCCAGCAGCTCGGCGACTGCGCCCTCCTCGTCCCGGGCCCGCGTGAACAGGAACAGCTCCGCCCCGCTCGGGAGGAATATGTCACAACGTGAAAGGATCGCCTCCAGCGCGGCACGCATGCCGGGCGCGTCCAGAAGCTCGGGCCGCAGGTTCGGGTCCAGGGACACGGTGCCGCCCCGCGCCTTCACCGCCTCGACGCAGTCCAGCGCGACCTCGATCACGGCGGGCGAGAAGAGCGCCGTCCCCATGACGTGGAAATGGTCCGCCCGCGCAAGGAGCGCCCGCCCCGCCTCGGTCATCGCGATCCGGCCCGAGGCGCTGTGGGGAATGTTGAACACGAAGCTGCGCCCGCCATCCTCATGGTAGCGAACAAAGGCGCTGCCCGTCGGCACCCCCGGATGCACCGCCACGGCCGAGACATCCACCCTGCTCGCCCGCAGCCGGTCAAGGTTGAGAGCGCCGAAGTCGTCCTCCCCCACGGCGGCGATGATCCCGCAGGGCTGCCCGAGCCGGCCGGCCTGATCGATGAAGATGGCGGGCGCCCCGGACGGGAACGGTCCCACCAGCGGCCCGGGCTCGCGGAAGGTCTGTCCCACCCGTGTCGCCATGATCTCGACCAGGATCTCTCCGGCCGTCACCAGCATCTTCATCACCGCTCCGCGTCCCGCTTCCCAGAGGGCAAAGCCTTTCCCGCAGTTCAACACTACGGGCCGACGATCCGCGTTCTCCGGCTCCTGCCCGGCGCCACCCTGGGCCCGCCTGATAGGTCCTGCAAGCGTGGAACACCTGCCGCGCAAAGCCGCCCGTTACAACTTCTGGGTGAAATGTCGTTTCAGGGCTCCCGCAGCTCACGCGGATTCGCCCGATTGTTACGCAATCGGCACGCATCCGCTCAGGATTCTTGCGGGTTTCCGCCGCGTTATCGCCGTATAAACAACATCCTCTTGGCGGGAGGGAACTCCTTTGCTCTAAGTCCGGCGCAGATTATGGCAACTCAACGTTTCCGTGATCGAAACGCCAGGTGGCGTGAACGAACCTCGAGGTGCCACAAGGCGCCCGAAAAAGGGACAGTGACATGCGATCCATCTCCGTATCGTCCGCGAGGACGGTTCCGGGCAGCCTTCGTGTTGCCTTGACGTGCCGCGCCGAAACGGGGCTCCTCATTATCGGGGAGCCCCGACTTCCGGTCGAGGGGGCGAACTGATGCCCCTGAGCCGCACCGCCCTTCCGGGGGAAAACTTCGACCTCGATGACTGGAAGCTGCAGCTTCCCGTCGACGCCAACGGCGGCTTCGAGGGCCGCTATACCGAGATCCGCGACCTCGACTCCTATGCCAGCACCTGGTTCCGGACCGGTTCGGACGGCGCCATGGTCCTGCGCGCGCCTGTCGAGGGCGTGACCACCGGTGGCTCTAGCTATGCCCGTACCGAACTGCGCGAACTGGAGAACGGCGCCAACGCCGCCTGGACGCTCAACGAAGGCGGCCGCCTTGCCGTCACCATGCAGGTCGACGATGTGCCCGAGCTTCTCAACGGCAACGACGCCCGCATCGTCGTGGGCCAGGTCCATGGCGGCGACCACCAACTCGTGCGTCTCTACTATCAGGACGGCTCGCTCCACTGGATCAACGGCCGGAATGAGGCTCAGGTCCGAGACGCGCGCTACGAGTTCCTCGACTCCGACGGAAATCGTCCGCAGGTCAGCCTCGACGAGACCTTCTCCTATTCCATCGACGTCCGGGGCAGCTCGCTCGTCCTGACCCTGGTCGCGGACGGCGAGACCTATACCAGTTCGATCCGAATCGGCGCCGGCTGGTCGGACAACCAGTTCTACTTCAAGGCAGGACTGTATCTCGGCACCAACGAGAGCAACTCGACCGGCGAAGGTCAGGTCTCGATCTACGACATCGACCTCGGCGGCAGCTCGAGCCCCTCGGTCCCGTCGACCCCGTCCACGCCTTCGACCCCGTCGCCGAGCCCAACCCCCACCCCCACCCCCGTTCCGGGCCATTCGTCGGGCCAGCCGATCCTGACCGGGACCAGCGGCAGGGACCATCTTCAGGGCACCTCCGCCGACGAGACCCTGATGGGTCTCGGCAACAACGACGTGTTGAACGGCAGGGGCGGCGACGATGTCTATTGGGGCGGCCGGGGCGCGGACGTGTTCCGGTTCACAAACCCGAACGACGTGGTCGTGATCGCGGACTGGGAGTCCAAGGACGTGATCCAGCTTGAGACCAGCGACTTCGCTGCGCTGAATGGCGACGTCCGCCGGGCCAACCTCGTCACGGGTACCTCGGCGCGCGACAGCAACGACTTCATGATCCACGACCGTGCTTCTGGCAAGCTCTGGTACGACGCCGACGGCTCGGGCTCGCGCGCTGCGATACTCATAGCCGTGATCGAGGACGCCCAGCTCGATCCCTGGGACTTCACCTTCGTCTAAGGTCCCAACGCGCCCTCCGGGTTCCGCCAACCCGGCTCCGGAGGGCGCGCATTCCCCCCTTGACAGCCTTTCGGCAAACGAAACGCTGGCCCGACGCAGAACTTCGTGCCTAGACCTTCCCCAAAGTCATTCGATCCGGGGATCGCCGTGCAAGGTCTGCTCATCCTTCTGGGGCTCGCGCTGCTGGCCCTGCCGTTCGTCGTCCTGGGCCTTCTGGTCTCGACGTCACGCCTCAGGCGGCGGGTGGAGAGCCTCGAGTCCCAGGTGCTGCGTCTCTTGACCTCCGAGCGCTTGCGCGAGTCCGTCGAAGCACCACGACCATCCCCCGTTCCTGGCTCCGTCGCAGCCGAAGAACCTGCCGACGAGCCTGCCTTTGCTGGGCCGCCCCGACGGTCCCGCCGGGACATTCCGGACGCGCCGCCCCCGCTGCCCGAACCCGCGGCCGCCTCTGTCCTTCCTCCGCCGCTCCCGCCCGTCACGCCTGAGCGCCGCGACTGGACAGGCCCTCTCCTTGCATGGCTTCAGGCCAACTGGGTCTATGTCGCCTCCGCGGTCTCGCTGGGCTTCGCAGGCATCGCGCTCGTTCAGTACGGGGCCGAGCACGGGCTCCTCACCCCGCCCATGCGCATCCTGCTCGCCCTGGCCCTGGGCGCGGCTCTCGTCGTGGCAGGCGAGGTCATCCGTCGCCGGTGGGGTGACCAGGGGCCGACCAGTACCGCCGTCCTTCCCTCGACGCTCTCGGCGGCGGGCATCACCGTCCTTTACGCCGCGATCCTGGCCGCCCGGGGCCTTTACGGACTGATCGGGCCGGAGGTGACCTTTGCAGGACTTCTCGCCGTGTCCCTCATGGCGCTGGTCTTCGGCTGGTTCTACGGCCCCTTCCTCGCCGCCGCGGGCCTTACGGGTGGGGCCGCCGCGCCGTTCCTCGTGGGGGGCCAAGGAGGCTCGCCCACCGCTCTGCTGCTCTACTTCGGCCTTCTCACAGGAAGCGGCCTTGCCATCGACGCCCTGCGGCGCTGGGGATGGGTCTCGGGCCTCGCGCTTGCGCTGGCTTACGGCGGGGGGACGATGGTCTGGCTGGGCCTCGAGGGCGATGTGGCGTTCGCGGCCTTCCTCCTCTGGCTGGCCTTCGCCGCCGTCACCCTGCCGCGCCTCGAACTGTGGCCGAGCCATCCCGGGCCCGCAATCCTTCAGACCCTGCTCGCGGAGCGTGCCGAAGGGGCTCCGGGCCCTGTCGCCCCAACCTGGATCGCCGCTGTGGCAGTGGCCGTCACCTCTGCCCTTCTCCTGCTCCTGGGTCAGGGGGCGAACGGCCCGCTGATCCCATTCGGGGCGCTCTCCGCACTCGCGACCGCCCTGCTCCTGAGCGCGCGTCGGGCCGAAGGGCTGGCCGATACGCCGCTCCTGCCCTCGGCGGCCTTTCTGCTCCTTATCGCCGTCGCTGCGCCCTCTGGCTTCATCTTCGCCCTCGACGCACCCTCCCGGCCGAGCGTCGTCCTCGCCCTCGCCGCCCTGATCTCGCTCGCGGCCTTCCTGCGGAGTGTCGGTGGCTCCTGGCCCCGTCTCCACGCCGCGGCGGCTGCACTCGCCGCGCCCGTGGCCTGCGCGGGGCTTGAGTTCTTCTGGCAACCCGCCCGCCTCCTCGGCGCCTGGCCCTGGGCGCTGCATGTCCTGGCGCTCGCGGCGGCCATGACCTACGCGGCCCACCGTTACGCGGTTCTCGATGGCGAGGATCGCCGACGCGCTGCCTATCCCGCGCTCTCGGCCTTGTCGCTCCTCGCGCTCTCGTTCTTCGTCCTGCTGTCCGATGCCGCGCTCACCGTGGCGCTCGCGGTGCTCGTGGCGGCCGCGGCGTGGCTCGACCGCCGCTTCCGCCTGCCGGAGATGGGCTGGTTCATCCTTGCCGGTATCGCGGCGCTGGGCTGGCGGCTCGTGGTTTACCCGGGCCTGCCCGCCTATCTCGGCCCCGCCCCGATCTGGGAGGTGCTCCTCGCCTATGGCTCGGCCCTTTTGGGTCTCGGCGGCGCCATGACTCTTCTGCCGGATGCGCGCGACCGGACCCGCGCCGCCCTGGACAGCGCCTTCCTCGCTTACGGGGGCGTGCTCCTCAGCGTCCTGCTGTGGCGCCTCGTCCTGACGCTTGACCCCGGCGCGCGGGAGCTGACCCACTGGTCGGCCTCCCTTCTAGGGATCATCTGGGCGACTCTCGCCCTGGCTCAGGGCTTCCGGGCACGGCTCGGCGGCCCGCTGGCCAGCCCGCGCCTCGTGCTCGCCGCCCTTGAGGCCACCGCCGCGATCATTGCCTTCATTCTCGCGCTGACACTCTTCAACCCGGCCCTGTCCCCGGCGGAACGGGTCCTGGGGCCACAGCCTCTCGACACCCTGCTCATCGCCTATGCCCTGCCGGGCCTCCTCTTCGCCGCCGCCGCGCGCCGAAGCCCGGACACCCGGTTTCGCCTGGGCTTTGCCTGGACCTCTGGAGGCTTCTTCGCGCTCTGGGGAGCACTGGCGATCCGGCGCTTCTGGCGCGGCGACATCCTCGTCGTGCCCGGCATGACTGAGGCCGAGCTTACCACCTACACCGTAGCGCTCCTGATCGTGGGCGGGGGCCTGCTCCAGCAATCGATCCTGCGCCGAAGCGCGGGCCTGCGCCGCGTGGCCATGGGGGTGATCGGGCTCGCCATCGCCAAGGTCTTCCTCGTGGACGCCGCCGGCCTGACCGGGCTCCTGAGGGTCTTCTCCTTCCTGGCCCTGGGCCTCGTCCTCGCGGGGCTCGCTTGGCTCAACCGCTGGGCCGCCGGCCACCAGGACCCGCGCGAGCCCCCGAGCAACCTGCCGCCCGCGCCGTTAACCTGATCTTAAGGACATACCGGCACTCTGGATCGGCCGCGAATCGGGGGCCGCCACCCCCGAAAGGTCGCAGGACCCCGCAAGGGGTCCTGGGCCGAGGGAGGGCGGAGCCTTGCCCCCCTGATCAGCCCTTCAGGGCCGCACGCAGATCGTGGACCGCGTGAGGAACCGCTTCTCCCGCCCATTGTCGAGCGAGAACATGCCCCCGCGCCCCTTCACGACATCGATCAGGAGGTCGGTGTGCTTCCACGCTTCGTACTGCGAGCCGGAGATGTAGAAGGGCATCCCCCCGATCTCGCCCATCTTCACATCGCGGTCCCCGATCAGGAACTCGCCGGCCGGATAGCACATGGGGGACGACCCGTCGCAGCAGCCCCCTGATTGGTGGAACAGGACGGGCCCGTGGTCGGCCACGATCTCCGCCAGCAGCGCCAGCGCCTCGGGCGTGGCGGACACCTTGTCGAGTATGTCGGTCATTTCCACTCCTCGCATGAAGATGGGCGCGCGGGAGAGGAGACCCCCGCGCGCCCGATCCGTTGATCCCGGCGCGTGGGGCGCGCCGGGCCGATCGCTCGGATCAGAAGAAGCCGAGCTTCTTGGGCGAGTAGCTCACCAGCATGTTCTTGGTCTGCTGGTAGTGGTTCAGCATGTCGAGGTGGTTCTCGCGTCCCACGCCGGACTGCTTGTAGCCGCCGAACGCCGCGTGGGCGGGATAGGCGTGGTAGCAGTTGGTCCACACGCGCCCTGCCTGGATGGCGCGGCCGAACCGGTAGCAGGTGTTGGCATCGCGCGACCACACGCCCGCGCCCAAGCCGTAGAGCGTGTCGTTGGCGATGTGCAGCGCCTCGTCCTCGTCCTTGAAGGTGGTCACGGACACGACCGGGCCGAAGATCTCCTCCTGGAAGATCCGCATCTTGTTGTGGCCCTTGAAGATCGTGGGCTGCACGTAATAGCCGCCCGCGAGGTCGCCCATCATGTTGGCGCGCCCGCCGCCCGTGAGGACCTCTGCGCCTTCCTGGCGACCGATGTCCATATAGGACAGGATCTTCTCGAGCTGCTCGGAGGAGGCCTGCGCGCCGATCATCGTCGCGGGGTCCAGCGGGTCGCCCTGCACGATGGCCTTGGTCCGCGCCACCGCCCGCTCCATGAAGCGGTCATAGATGCTTTCATGGACCAGGGCGCGCGACGGGCAGGTGCAGACCTCGCCCTGGTTGAGCGCGAACATCACGAAGCCTTCGATGGCCTTGTCGAAGTAGTCGTCGTCCTCGCGCGCCACGTCCTTGAAGAAGATGTTTGGGGACTTTCCGCCCAGTTCCAGCGTGACGGGGATCAGGTTCTGCGCAGCGTACTGCATGATGAGCCGGCCCGTCGTCGTCTCGCCGGTGAAGGCGATCTTGGCGATGCGGGGCGACGAGGCGAGGGGCTTGCCCGCCTCCAGGCCGAAGCCGTTGACGACGTTCAGCACGCCCGGCGGGAGCAGGTCGCCGATCATCTCCACCCACAGCATGATGGAGGCGGGGGTCTGCTCGGCGGGCTTGATGACCACGCAGTTGCCGGCGGCAAGAGCCGGGGCGAGCTTCCACGCCGCCATGAGCAGCGGGAAGTTCCAGGGAATGATCTGGCCCACGACGCCCAGGGGCTCGTGGAAGTGGTAGGCGATCGTGTCGTGGTCGATCTCGGAGATCCCGCCTTCCTGCGCGCGGATCACGCCGGCGAAGTAGCGGAAGTGGTCGATGGCCAGAGGCAGGTCGGCGGCGGTCGTCTCACGGATGGGCTTGCCGTTGTCCCAGGTCTCGGCGGTGGCGAGGAGCGACAGGTTCTGCTCCATCCGGTCCGCGATCCTGTTGAGGATCACCGAACGTTCCGCGGCCGAGGTGCGGCCCCAGGCCTCCTTGGCGGCATGCGCGGCGTACAGCGCGGCCTCGACGTCGGAGGAGTCCGAGCGAGCGATCTCGCACAGGACCTGCCCCGTCACGGGCGACGTGTTCTCGAAGTAGCGGCCCGCGTTGGGGGCCACGAACTTGCCGCCGATGAAGTTGTCGTAGCGCGTCTTGAAGGGCGACGTCGCGACGCGGAAATGTTCGACCTTGTTCATTGGGCTCCTCCCGGTTGCCGGAATTTCCCGGCTTGACGCGACGGTGCCACGACGGCGCGTCCCGGTCAGCCACGACAAAGGTCGTAGTCGCCGGGCCCAAGGAGTCGTATGATCCCGCGCGGGAGGACGCCCTGATGACCATGCCGATCCACTCCGCGCCCCGGTCGTTCCGGGTGGCGCTGGTCGTGGACGATCATCCGCTGTTCTGCGACGCGTTGGCGATGACGCTGCGCGCCGTGGGTGGCATCGCGCGCTGCCCCACGGCCGACTCCCTCGCCGCGGCCCTCGACCATCTTGGGGATGACCCGGAGATCGACCTTGTGGTGCTCGACCTGACCCTGCCGGATGTGAGCGGTCTCGACGGGCTCCTCAGACTACGCGCCGCGGCCCCTCGCCTTCCCGTGGTGATCGTGTCCGCCATCGACGACCGGCGCGTGATCGCCTCGGCGCTGCGGGCGGGCGCCGCCGGCTTCGTCCCCAAGCACAGCCCGCGCGAGGTGTTCCGCAGCGCCCTGGCCCGCCTCGGGGAGGGCGGGGTCTTCCTCCCCGAGGGGATGGCCATGGAGCTGGACGAAGTGCCCGCCGCCAGCCCGCAGGACGAGGCGATGCGTCGCCTGGCGATGCTCACGCCCCAACAGGCGCGCATCTTGGAGCTGATCTGCGAAGGACGGCTCAACAAGCAGATCGCGCACGAGCTCGTCATCGCCGATGCCACCGTGAAGGCGCATGTGACCGCGATCCTGCGCAAGCTCGGCGTCCAGACCCGCACCCAGGCGGTCCTCCTCGCCCGCGAGGTCAGCTTTCAGGCGATCCTTCATGACGGAGAGGAAGGGCGCTAAGCCCAGTGCGCGGTTGCTTCAGGCTAGCTGAGCGTCCCCGCCGGTCAGTTCCGCCCGTAGGTTGGCAAGGAGTTAGAGTGCCAGCGGTTCGCCCGGCCTCTTTGCACCCAGGATGCCGAGATCCTCGACATGGTCGATGCACAGGGCCAAAAGCACGATTGCCACAGCCACGACCTCATTCGTTCCGCTTGCCGATCAGGCTCGGGTCCGGGATCGCGGGTCAACAGCGGTCAGGTGTCACGCAGCGATCCCATTCCGGCGCGGCGTTCACCGATATGGGCTTTGACCGGCAGCTTGTTCGGCAGACTGGTAGGTGTCCGTCCTCTCGCCGCCTTTACTCGTTTCCCGACCAGCGAGACCCACGCGAAGGACAGGCCGGGGATGATCAGGGGTCCTGTATCGAGGGCTGACCGTAATTACGGCCAAGCTCCCCCGTCACAAATGAATGTCATTTGTTATTCATATGCCAATCCCAGAAGTGACGTCACGTTACGCCCATTCTTGCGATAATGCCAAACTCATGCCTTCATCGCGAATGACGACAGAGGCCTGACCAGGGCAGCGATAACCCAAGGAAGGAATGTGGAGATGGGCTTTGTGACTGCCCGAAAGGGTCGCCAGGACTTGCTCGCCCTGGGCGCGCCTCCTGCCCGAGGACCAACTTCCTGCGCCTGAGTCGTTGACCCGCAGTCTGGACGACAGCGCCGCCCTGCCCCGCTCGACGGACCGCCTGTTCCACAGACCGCCCACGCCACTATCAGCATTGAGACCGAGATGATCCTTTCGACCTTGGCGC
>CADCUU010000002.1 GCA_902805995.1 uncultured Rubellimicrobium sp. | reverse complement strand
GCGTCTGATCCCGGGCGACGCGTCGCCGCGCCCCCTTTCGCCGCGGATCAGCCCCGGGGCTTGGCGCGCTCGCAGCTGGCCGTCATCTCGGACCCGCTTTCGACGGACAGCGTGTCGTAGCGGATGCTGCCGGTCACGCGTGCGGTCGCGTGGATGCGCACGGCGCCCCCTGCAAGATGACCGTCGAAATGACCGCGCACGCCGATGGCAGCGGCCTGGATCTCGCCTTCGACGGTCCCGCGCTCCTCGATCACCACGGAGTCGGCAACCACAAGACCCTCCACCTGGCCCTGGATCTCCAGCAGGCCCGGCGCGGTGATGTTGCCCACGATGCGCGTTCCGGCAACGAGATGGGACCGCCCGCCTTGCGCCCCCTGCGGCGCGGGTCCCGGATTGGCGGCCGCGCCGCTCGTCATGGCCATTGCTGTCCTCCCCTGCGGCATCCCGGGCCGCTGGCGCCATCAAGCCCAAGTGATCCCTGTCAGGCAAGGCCCGCGCCGAACACGCGGGCCGGGCTGCGCTAGAAACGCACCTCCACCCCCGGAAGGCCCAGCGCGCGCACGAGTTCGCGCAGCTCCTGCCGGGCCGCGACGTTCGACATGGACAGGGAGGTCACCCCCACATCCCGCAGGTCCAGAAGCGTGAGACCGCGGGGGAACAGCTCCCGGAACACCACCCTCTCGCTGAAGCCGGGCCCCACGCGAAAGCCGATACGCTTGGCAAGCCGCGCCAGCGCCGCCTCCATCCGCTGCTTGTTGGTCATGGCCTGCGACCCCAGCCGGTTCCGCAGCACCACCCAGTCGATGGGCGGCAGGCCCGCCTGCGCGCGAAGCTGCCGCGCGCTCCAGACCATCTCGGCATAGACGCTTGGCCCCAGGATCTTCTCTCCGTCCGTGTCGATGCGGGCGAGGAGGTCGAAGTCCACGAAGCTGTCGTTGAGAGGCGTGACCAGCGTGTCCGCCATGGAATGCGCCACCTGCGCGAGGCGGGTATGCGATCCGGGGCAGTCGATGACGATGAAGTCGGACTCGGGCTCCAGCGCCGCTACGGCGGCTGACAGGCGATGGTCCTGCGGGTTCACGCCTTCGGGCAGGGTTTCCTCGTTCACCTCCGGCAGCAGCATGTCGCGCGGGGTGGGGAGGTCCAGCCCCTCCTTGCCGAGGAAGCGCAGCCGGTTCTCGATGTAGCGGCCAAGGGATCGCTGCCGGACATCGAGGTCGAGCGTGCCCACGCGATGCCCCATCCGCGCGAGCGCCGAGGCGATGTGCATGGCGACGGTGCTCTTGCCCGCGCCGCCCTTTTCGTTGCCCACGACGATGATATGCGCCATTCGGTCGCCTTTCCTGCCCTTTGGGCGGTATAAGGGCAGGGCATGGCAGGGAAAAGGCAAAGGCGCCTTGACAGGGGAAGCCCCAGGGCCCACATGCCCCTGACCGCCGCCCCTGCCGCGTGAGCAGGGCGTTCTTATCTGGACGCGAGGGCTGCGGTAAAACTGGTTCCCACTTTCACGCAGGGGAAGCCGCGCCGTGCCGGTCCAGGGACATGAGGTCCCGGGGTCAGCGCATCGGCTGACACCCCCTCGCCGTCCGGCCCTTTGGCCTGGGCGGGGAACCGTTCGCGGGCCATTTGCGCCCGGTGCAAGGATAGACATGCAATTCGAAACGCTGGGCCTTTCGCCCCGCCTGATCAACGCGCTGCAAGAGCAGGGCATCACCGACCCGACCCCCATCCAGACCCAGGCCATCCCGCACGCCCTCGCGGGCCGCGATGTCATGGGCCTCGCCCAGACCGGCTCGGGCAAGACCGCGGCCTTCGGCCTGCCGATGCTCGACGCGCTGATGAAGAACGGCCGCAAGGCCGAGCCGAAGTCCGCCCGCGCCCTGGTCCTCGCCCCCACCCGCGAACTCGCGCGGCAGATCTTCGACACGCTGTCCGCCTATTCGGCGGGCTCGCATCTCAAGATCGGCCTGATCACCGGCGGCGTGGGCTTCACCCCGCAGATCGAGCGGATGGCCCGTGGCGTGGCGATCCTCGTCGCAACGCCCGGCCGCCTGATCGACCTCCTCGACCGTCGCGCCGTGGACCTGTCCAAGACCGAGTTCCTGGTCCTGGACGAGGCCGACCAGATGCTCGACCTGGGCTTCATCCACTCGCTCCGCCGCATCGCGACACTGCTGCCCAAGGCGCGGCAGACGATGCTGTTCTCCGCCACCATGCCCAAGCAGATGGAGGAGATCGCCGGGGCCTTCCTGACCGACCCCGTTCGCGTGCAGGTCAACCCGCCCGGCAAGGCCGTGGACCGGATCGAGCAGTCGGTCCACTTCGTCGCCAAGGGCGCCAAGATGGACTTCCTCGTGGAGCTTCTCGACAAGCACCGCGACGAGCTCGCCATCGTCTTCGGCCGCACGAAGCACGGCATGGAGAAGCTGTCCAAGCAGCTTGAGGCCAAGGGCTTCGCCGTGGCCTCGATCCACGGCAACAAGAGCCAGGGCCAGCGGGACCGCGCCATCGCGGCCTTCCGCGCGGGCGAGGTGCGGGTGCTCGTGGCGACCGACGTGGCCGCGCGGGGCCTCGACATCCCCGAGGTGCGGCACGTCTACAACTACGAGCTGCCCAACGTCCCCGAGAACTACGTCCACCGCATCGGCCGCACCGCGCGCGCCGGCATGGACGGGGCCGCCATCGCGCTCTGCTCGCCCGACGAGATGGGAGAGCTGCGGGACATCGAGAAGGCCATGAAGGCCAAGATCCCCGTCGCCTCGGGCGCGCCCTGGGAAGGGGTGCCGGAAGCCAAAGCCAAGCCCGCAGGCCGTCCGGGTGGTCGCCCCGGCGGGCGTCCGGGTGGGCAGGAGCATCGCGGGCAGGATCACCGGGGACAGGGCGGCCAGCGCCGTCCCGCCCAGGCGGCCAACGCCGGTGCCAAGCCAGCGGGGGGCCAAAAGCCCCGGCGCGCGGGCCCGCCCCGCCGCCGCGCGACGGCCGGTGCCGCCTGACGAACCTCTGATCCGGCCGCCTTCGGGCGGCCGTTTCGTTTTGGGGGCTGGTGGTCGGCAAGGGGGTGGGACTTGGGGCCGTCTCCCTTCCGCGGACCTTACCTCGATCGACTGGCTCAGGGGCGGTCGTCCGGGCCCGTCCGACCTTCATGGGGCCGGGTGGCCGGAGGCAGGGACCTCTCCCCTCGTCCGACAGCGAAGGGCCCCCATCCTGCTCGGCCAGCGCGGGGCCAATCCTTCGTCGAGGGCTAAAGAGTCGCGACGGCCTGACGTCGTACGCGTCTCCAAGTTGCGGGCGGCCCAAGGGTCGCGCCTGCGTTCCCCCGGACCATGCCGCCCACGTCCCCCCATGCGCTCTCATGGCGATGGTCTGCAATCCTGCCCGAGAATGCAAAACGCCGCGCCCCCAGGGGAGCGCGGCGCAAAATCCGTTCCGCCGGGGCGAAAGGCTTAGAAGCCCAGGCCCGCGTACTTGTTCTTGAACTTGGAGACGCGGCCCCCGGTGTCGAGGATGCGCGTGCCGCCGCCGGTCCAGGCCGGGTGCGACAGCGGGTCGATCTCGAGGTTCATCGTGTCGCCTTCCTTGCCCCAGGTGGTCTTCATCTGGACCACGGTGCCATCGGTCATGCGCACGTCGATGAGATGGTATTCGGGATGGATGCCGGACCTCACTTGGAGTCCTCCTTCGCCTTGTAGTTGGTGACCTCGGCGATGCGCGCCGACTTACCGCGACGCTCGCGCAGGTAGTACAGCTTGGCGCGGCGAACCTTGCCGCGACGCACGACGGTGATGGAGTCGATGTTGGTGGAGTAGAGGGGGAACACCCGCTCCACGCCTTCGCCGAAGGAGATCTTGCGGACGGTGAACGAACCCGCGATCCCGGCGCCGTGCTTGCGGCTGATGCAGACGCCTTCGTACATCTGCACGCGCGACCGCGTGCCTTCGGTCACCTTGTAGCCGACGCGAATGGTGTCGCCGGCCTTGAAGTCGGGAATGTCCTTCCCGAGGGAGGCGATCTGCTCGGCCTCCAGTTGGGCGATAAGGTCCATGGGACCCTCCTGATGTTGCCTCAGACCCGGGCCCATGAGGCCCTGACCCGTGGTGGTTGCCCGGGGTGCTGTCCCCGGAGGTCTTTTGCGGCCTCAGAGCTCTCGGTCTTCATCCGGGAGCCCTGAACGTGTCAGGTGGTCCCGCCAGAGATCAGGTCGCCGTTCCTTGGTCAGCCGTTCGGACTGGGACTGCCGCCAGGCGGCGATGTTCGCGTGGTGCCCGGACAGAAGAACCTCCGGTATCGCGCGACCCTCCCAGACGGCGGGCTTCGTGTACTGCGGGTATTCCAGCAGCCCGGACGAAAAGGATTCGTCCTCGGCCGAATGCTGATTCCCGAGCACGCGCGGCATAAGCCGAACCGTTGCGTCAATCAAGGCCTGTGCCGCGATCTCGCCCCCTGTCATGACGAAGTCGCCCAAGCTGACCTCAGTCAACTGGAACTGCTCGATCAGCCGCTCGTCCACCCCTTCGAAGCGCCCGCAGAACAGGATCACGCCATCGCGTGAGGCGAGGTCGCGCGCCATGGCCTGGTCGAAGCGCCGCCCGCGCGGCGACAGCAGAAGGCGCGGCACGTCGCCACGGGCGCGCGACACGGCCTGCGCCAGCGCCTTGGCCCCCACATCGGCGCGAAGGACCATGCCCGCGCCGCCCCCTGCGGGCGTGTCGTCCACGTTGCGGTGCCGCCCCTCCCCGAACTCCCGCAGGTCCAGCGTCCGAAGCTGCCAGAGCCCCTCCTGCAGCGCACGCCCCGTCAACGACAGGCCCAGCACGCCCGGAAACGCCTCGGGCAGCAGCGTCACGACCTGCGCGGTCCAGACGCCCGCCAGCTCCTCCTCGCCCATGAGGTCGCGGGGCACCACGGAGGGGCGGACGGATTTACGGCCAAGGGCGCGGGAGGGAAGGTCGGTCATGGCGGCCCTTCTAGGCCCTGCCGCCGACCAAGGCCAGCCGGGCGCGCCTTAGCCCGCGATGGCGATAAGGCCCAGGACCACCAGCGCGAACAGCACCAGCACGATGATGGCGAGCCACTTGGCCCCCGTCAGCGCGGCGCCCTGCACGCGATGCATGCCCAGCAGGCCCGCGATCGCCGCGACGATGAGAAGGATGAAGATCCACTTGATCATGAACGGCTCCGGACGGGCCCCGGACCGTTCCGGGGCGCCGTTCCAACGCCGATGCGGCCGTGCCGGGTCCGGTCAGTGCATGCGGTCGTCGCCGTCGGTCTTGTCCTCGGGCTCCTCGTCCTGGGCGTGGCGGGGCCGGACGGGGCGGACCTTGCGGGCGAAGTCGCGGCGGATCGTGTCGAATACCTCGCCCACGACCTGTCCCACGGCGTCGGCCACGCCGCTCACCGCTTCGCCGGCCTTCTGCGCGGCTTCGCCCCCGGCGGCCTTGGCGGTGCGGGCGCCCTCGTTGGGACGGTCGAAGATGTCACGGAAGACGGAGCCCTTGCGCGCCACGAGCGCGGTGCCCAGCGCGAGGAGGGCGCTCCCCGCCACCTCGCGGGCGCGGGGGTCGGACAGGACCCGGTCGCCCAGCTTGCGCAGGTTCTTGGGCACCTTCACGTTGCCGATGCGCTTGGGAATGATCTTCTTGCGGGCCATGGCCGGCCTCCCGTCGGTGGTTGCAGGAGGCCAACCCCCGGGCAGGCCGCGGCGTTCCGCTCCCCTGTCGGGGAGGTTACGCCTCGGCTCCGCCCTGCGGCGAGCGGCGCGTCAGCCGTCGTCCTCGGGCAGGTCCGCCACGATGCGACGCGCGGCCAAGTCCACGAGCGGCACCGCCGCCTGCGTGAAGGGGATCAGGAGCGTGGACCCGCGCGGACCCCCGACCTCCAGGATGTCGCCCGCGCCGTGGTTAAGGACCGCCCTTACAATGCCGAGTGGCGCGCCGCCTGCATCCTGCACGGGCAGGCCGATCAGGTCGGCGTGATAGAATTCGTCATCGGGCAGGGCCGGCAGGCGCGACCGGTCCGCCAGAAGCGGCGTGCCGCGCAGGGCGTCGGCCTCCTCCTTGGAGGAGATGCCCTCGATGCGCGCAGTAAGCGAGCCCTGCGTCTGGCCGATGATCCGGATGTCGCGGAACACCCGTCCGTCGGGCGTGTAGAGGGGCACGTAGCCCGCGAGGTCCGCAGGCTCCGCGCAGAAGCTCTTCAGGCGCACCTCGCCGCGGACCCCAAAGGCCCCGGCGAGGCTGCCCACGACGATGCGCCCCTTGGTGGGATCGTCGCTCACGGCTTACTCGGTCGCGACGGCGCGCGCGGCCTTCTTCTCGGCGCGGTCCTTGGAGGCCTTGCCGGGCTCACCTTTCTTGAGGTTGGCGCGCTCTTTCTTGGGCAGGACGCCCGCAACTTCGAGCATGCGCTGCACGCGGTCGGTGGGCTGGGCGCCCTGGCTCAGCCAGTGCTGCACGCGCTCCATGTTCATCTTGACGCGCTCCTCGCTGTCCTTGGGCAGGAGGGGGGCGTAGGTGCCCAGCTTCTCGATGAAGCGGCCGTCGCGCGGCATGCGCGAGTCAGCGGCGACGATCGAGTAGTAGGGGCGCTTGTTGGAGCCGCCGCGGGCGAGCCGGATCTTCATGGCCATCTTATATCTCCTTAGGAATGGCTTAGGCTTGGTGACGTTCGTGGTGCTTGATGACTTCCTGGATCACGAAGGCCAGGAACTTCTGCGCGAACTCGGGGTCGAGATCGGCCTTCTCGGACAGCTCCGTCAGGCGGGCGATCTGCTGCGCCTCCCGGCTGGGGTCCGAAGGGGGGAGCCCGTGGGCGGCCTTGAGCCGGCCCACGGCCTGCGTGTGCTTGAACCGCTCCGCGAGCGTGAAGACCAGGATCGCATCGAGCCGGTCGATGCTTTCGCGGTGCTCGCGCAGGATCGCGGCAGCCTGAAGGGCGGGATCGGCCTGGGTCATGTCGCAGCCTCAAGATCTGGAACGGGGCGCGGGTGGCGAAAGACGAGGACGCCCGCATCGGGGGTCCCCTGGAACAGGACCTCGGCCGCTTCGTCGCGGGTCGCACCCAGGCGCTGGGCAAGGGCCGCCGAGCGGAGGTTGGCCGGATCGACATAGCTCACCATCGAGGGCAGCCCCTGAGCCCAGGCCCAGTCGCGCGCGGCGCAGGCAGCCTCGAAGGCCAAGCCCCGGCCCTCGGCCTCCTCGCGGAGGAAGAAGCCCAACTCGGGCTCCCGGTCGCTGGGCTCGAAGCCCAGGAGCACGAAGCCCAGCGCCTCGCCCGTCGCGCGGTCCTCGACGGTCCACCCGCCGTGCCCACGCAGGAGCCAGCCCCCCGCCGTGGCCGCGAACTCGACGAACGCGTCGTCCCGATCGTAGGGCCCGTCCATCCAACGCGCGCGGTCCGAGCACAGGATCTCGGCCCAGGCGGCAAAGTCGTCCATCCGGGGAGCGCGCAGGCGCGTGCGCCCGGTGGCGATCTCCGGCACCGCGCCTTGCAGGCGGGCGGCCAGAGCCGCGGACGCGCCGGTCGGGGGCATCTCGTGGGGCAGGGGGATCATGCGAGCCCCTCCGGACGCGCATGACGATACACGAGCAGCGTCTGACCCGCGACCTCCGGCACCTCGGCCTGCGGATCGAGCCGCGCGCCCAGCCGTTCGGCCAGCGCGACGGATCGGTCGTTGCCCTCGGCGATGTAGCTCACCACCGTGGGCCAGCGGAGGTTCTGCCAGATATGCCCCAGCGCACCCTGCGCCGCCTCGGTCGCGATGCCCTGCCCTTCGGAGGCCCCGTCCAGCACCATCCAGCCCAGTTCCCGCTCGGGCCAGTCGGGCGGGTTCCAGGGGCCGACCAGCGCCACCGCGCGGTCCTCGCTCTTGCGGGTCACGGCGAACATGCCGAAGCCGAAGATGTCCCAATGCCCCAGCTCGGCCGCAAAGGACCGGAACGCCTTGCCCAGGTTGCGGTGGCTGCCGAAGATCGCCGCGCGATCCGACATCATGAAGTCGCGGAAGGCGTCCCAGTCCGCAGGGACGGGGCGACGGAGGAGGAGGCGCGCGGTTTCTATCATGCGGCCTCTCCCATCGTGTGACGCCAGATATTCGCCACCTTGCCGCTCTGGTAGGCATGCGTCCCCTCGGGCCGCGCGGCAAGCCTGCGCGCCACAGCTTCGGAGGCCGCGTTCTCCGGGTCGATCAGGCTCCAGAGAGGCCCCAGACCCTGCGCCGCGGCCCAGTCGCGCGCCGCCCGGGCCGCCTCGACGGCATAGCCCCGGCGGGTGAAGCCCTCGTAGATCACCCAGGCCAGCTCGGGCTCGGGCAGCCAGACGGGATGGTACAGGCCCACCCGCCCGACCGGAGTGCCCGTGGACGTCTCCGACAGCCAGAAGGTCCCATAGCCCCGCAGCGCCCACTGGCCTGCATGGCTGGTCACGCTCCACCACGCGTCGTCCTGCGCCTCGTCCCCCTCAGACGGCCCGCCGATGAAGCGGGAATGCGACGAGCGCACGAACCCGGCGAAGGCGTCGTAGTGCGCCATCGTCGCGGGTCCGAGCGTCAGCCGCTCCGTATGGAGGGTGGGGCAGGTCACTTCTTGCGCATCAGCCCGGACAGGCCCTGCGGCAGCCCGGCCCCACCGAACGGGTTCTGGCCGCCGAAGCCCTTGGGAAGCTGCATTCCGGCCGGCATCTGGGGCATCTTGCCCTGCGCCATGGCCTCCTGCGCCGCGGCGATGTCGGCCTCGGACGGGCCGCCCTTGCCGAACATGCGGGACACGGCCTGCTTCAGCATCCCGCCTTTCCCCATGGCGCCCATCTTCTTCATCATGTCCGCCATCTGGCGATGCTGCTTGAGGAGCTTGTTCAGCTCCTGCACCTCCAGCCCCGCGCCCTTGGCGATCCGCTTCTTGCGCGACGCCTGGAGGAGGTCGGGGTTCGCCCGCTCCTTCTTGGTCATGGAGTTGATGAGAGCGATCTGCCGCCGGACCATGCGGTCGTCGAGCCCCGCCTCGGCGGCCTTGCCCGCCATCTTGCTCATGCCCGGCATCATGCCCATCAGGGCCTCGACGCCGCCCATCTTCTGCATCTGCTCCAGCTGCATCCGCAGGTCGTTCATGTTGAAGAGTCCCTTCTGGAACCGCTTCATCATGCGCTCGGCCTGCTCGGCCTCGAAGGTTTCCTGCGCACGCTCCACGAGGGCGACGATGTCGCCCATGCCCAGGATGCGGCCCGCGATCCGGCCGGGGTCGAAGGTTTCCAGCGCGTCGAGCTTCTCGCCCAAGCCGACGAACCGGATCGGCTTGCCGGTGACGGCCCGCATGGACAGGGCCGCGCCGCCGCGCCCGTCGCCGTCCATCCGGGTCAGGACCACGCCCGACACGCCGATCTTGTCGTCGAACTCCTTGGCGACCTCGACCGCGATCTGACCCGTCAGGCCGTCCACGACGAGGAGCGTCTCGCGTGGGCGAACGACGTCGCGGACCTCGGCGGCCTGCCGGATCAGCGCCTCGTCGATATGCAGCCGGCCCGCGGTGTCGAGCATGTAGACGTCGTAGCCGCCAAGCGACGCCTGCGTCTTGGCGCGCCGCGCGATGGCGACGGGGTCCTCGCCCGGAACGATGGGCAGGGTGTCCACGCCGATCTGCTGGCCAAGGATCGCGAGCTGCTCCATGGCCGCCGGACGGTTGGTGTCGAGCGACGCCATCAGAACCCGCTTGCCCTCCCGCTCCTTGAGGCGGCGGGCGAGCTTTGCAGTCGTGGTCGTCTTGCCGCCGCCTTGGAGGCCCACCATCAGGATCGGCGCGGGCGGGTTGTCGATCTTCAGGGCCTCGGCATCGCCTTCGCCCTGGAGCACGCGGACAAGCTCGTCATGGACGATCTTGACGACCTGCTGGCCCGGCGTGACCGACTTGGTGACCTGCTGGCCCGTGGCCTTCTTCTCCACGGCCTTCACAAAGTCCCGCGCGACCGGCAGGCTCACGTCCGCCTCCAGCAGCGCGGTGCGCACCTCGCGCAGCGCAGTCTGCACGTCGGCTTCGGTCAGCGCGCCCTGGCGTGTCAGCCGGTCGAAGACGCCGCCCAGGCGGTCCGAAAGGGTCTCGAACATGTCGTTCTCCTCGTATCCCGCCCCCAAGATGGGGAGGCCACGCGCGTCCACAAAGCCCGATCGCGCCCGCGGGCGCATCTGCGCTGACGGACGGCGATCCCCCATGAAAGGGGGACCGGAAGGCGCAATGCATTCCGGTGATGGCGGAGCCGATACGCCCGAACGCCCCAAAGGTCAAGCGCGCCGGGGGGAGTTGCCGTCGACGCGCCACCTTGCCACATAGAGGGGGCACGAGGCGCCAACACGGCCCCGGCCGAAAGGCTACGCCACCATGACCACGAGCTGGGACGAGATCCGCACCGCTTTCCAGGTCGCCCGCCTGGGCACCGTCTCCGGCGCGGCCGAGGCGCTGGGCGTCCACCACGCCACCGTCATCCGTCACATCGACTCCCTGGAGGCGAGCCTCGGGGCCAGGCTCTTCCAGCGCCACGCCCGCGGCTACACGCCCACGGAGGCCGGGCGCGACCTCCTGGGCGCCGCGCAGGAGGCCGAGGACCGCTTCGCCCAGCTCCTCGGGCGCATCAAGGGGCAGGGGGAAGGGGTGAGCGGCGAGTTGGTCGTGACCTCGCTGCCTTCCCTCGCGCCGCATCTTGCGCCCGTCCTCGCGGAGTTTCAGGTTCGCCACCCCTCCGTCACCGTCCGCTATCTCACCGCCGAACGGCTTTTCCGCCTCGAATACGGCGAGGCGCATGTGGCGATCCGCGCGGGCGTGGAGCCACCCTCCCAGCCCGACAACGTGGTGCAGCCCTTTGTCCGGATGCGGATGCACCTCGCCGCCTCCGAGGATTACCTCGCCCTTCACGGCATGCCCGAGACGCCCGAGGATTTCGGCCGCCACCGCTTCGTGGGCGCCGACGACGATGGCGGGCGCGCCCCCTTCAACCGCTGGCTCGCCCAGCTCGCCCCGCGTGACCGCACGACGTTCCGCGTGGCCGACAACGGGGCCATGCTCGACGCCATCCGCGCCGGGGCGGGCCTGGGCTTCGTGTCGCTCCTCGACCGCCGCTGCCACACGACGCTGCGCGAGGTCCTCCCCCCGCGTGAGGAATGGACCGTCCCCCATTGGCTCGTGACCCATGTGGACCTGCACCGCACGCCCAAGGTGCAGGCCATCCTCGCCCTCCTCAAGGAGCGCGCCCGGGCCTGGGACGCCTGATCCCCATGACCGCACCCCTGTCGCGGACCGCGCCCGCGCGGCGCCTGCCCGGCCGTCGGGAAGGGGAGGGACACCTCGCCATGCTCCTTTTCTCCGCGCTGGTCGCGGGCTCCTTTTCGCTCGGCGCACGCGTGGCCGATGTCGTGGACCCCGTGGCCTTCACGGCGCTGCGCTTCTGGGTCGCGGCCCTGGTGATCGGGGCAGGGCTCGGCGTCACGGGCGAGTTGCGTCTTCCCCGTGCGCCCTGGCGTCACGGAGTCCTGGGCGTCCTCTATGCCCTCTACTTTGTCCTGATGTTCGAGGGGCTCAAGACCGCGCCTCCCGTCGCCGCCTCCGCCGTCTTCACCCTGACGCCGATCATGGCCGCGGGCTTCGGCTGGCTGCTCCTGCGGCAGCGCTTCACCCCGCGGCTCGCGGCGGGCCTCGCGCTGGGCGGGGCAGGGGCGCTCTGGGTCATCTTCCGCGCGGATCTCGGCGCTCTCCTGGCCCTCGACCTCGGCCGGGGCGAGGCGATCTACCTGGGCGGCTGCGTGGCCCATGCGCTCTACACGCCGCTTGTGGCGCGCCTCAACCGGGGGGAGGGCGCGGCCGAGTTCTCCTTGGGCGTCGTACTCGCCGGTGCGCTGCTCCTCACCGTCCTGGGTGCGCCGCGCATCCTCGCCACCGACTGGGCGGCGTTGCCCGCGCTGGCCTGGATCACGCTTTTCTATGTCGCGGTCTTCGCCTCCGCCGCGACCATGGTGCTCCTCCAGTTCGCGGCGCTCCGGCTCCCCTCGGCCAAGGTCATGGCCTACACCTACCTCGTCCCCGCCTGGGTCCTTCTGTGGGAGGAGGCCCTGGGCGCCGCCCCGCCGCCCGCCCTCGTCCTCCTGGGCGTTGCGATGACCGGGGCCGCGCTCCTCATCCTCCTGCGCCCCGAGCGGGGCTGACGTCGGGAGGCCGTCATCCCTCCTGCTTCTCCTCCCCCAGTTCCACCTCCAGGAACCGCTCGAAGGCGTCGAGATCCAGCGCCTCCACCATGCCAAAGCCCGCCATCCAGACGCTCGCCTCGCGCAGGGCATCGGGCTCCAGCTTGCACCAGGTGATCCGCCCCCGCTTCTCCTGCGCGATGAGCCCCGCCTCGGCCAGCACCTGAAGATGCTTGCTCACCGCCGCGAGGGAGACCGGGAACGCGCTCGCCACGTCCGACACCGCCATGTCGTCCTCAAGCAGCATCCGGAGGATCGCGCGCCGCGTGGGGTCGGCCAGGGCGGCAAAGACGGTGTCGAGGATGGGGGCCATGACCCCTCTGTCGGGGCCTCGGTCCGGCGCGTCAAGCGGCCCCCGCGCAACCCTCAACCATGCGGTTGAATGACGCTTCAAGGTCACCTCTGGTCAGTCGCGCCAACAAATCCATAGAAAACAATGGTATGATCTCCGGGCTACCCTGCTTGACTCCGTCCTCCCGCTCGCCTAGCAGACCCCCGACCTTCCGAGGGGCAAGACCCATGTCCGATCCCGACGACCGCTCCGACCACGCTCGCCTCCGCGAGCTGGAGGAACGGATCGCGCGGGCCAAGGGCGTGGAGCAGAAGCCCCACATGGAGGAGCACTACTCCCAGGCGAACCTCGCCTGGCGAATGGTGATCGAGCTCGTGGCCGGTCTCATGATCGGGTTCGGCATCGGATACGGCCTCGACTCCCTCTTCGGGACGATGCCGATCTTCCTGGTGCTGTTCATCTTCCTGGGCCTCGCGGCCGGCATCAAGACGATGCTGCGCTCGGCGCAGGAGATGCAGAGGAAACAAGAGGCCCAGGCGGCCGAGGAACGGACGGAGGACTGAACCCGTGGAAGAGGAAGCGGTAGCACACGGCGCGGAGGGGGGTCTGACCTTCCACCCGCTCGACCAGTTCATGCTCCGGCCGCTCTTCGGCGGCGTGGAGGAAGGGACCCTCTACAACCCGCCCTTCTATGCGGTCACCAACGCGACGCTGTGGATGGCGCTGGCCGTGCTCGCGATCTTCGCGCTGTTCGTGCTGGGCACCTCGCGCCGCTCCGTCGTGCCGGGCCGGTCGCAGTCCATGGCCGAGCTGGTCTACTCCTTCGTCCACAAGATGGTGGAGGATGTCGCGGGCCATGACGGCGTGCGCTACTTCCCCTACATCTTCACGCTGTTCCTGTTCATCCTGTTCGTGAACTTCCTGGGGCTCATCCCCACCTCGTTCACGGCGACCTCGCATATCGCGGTCACCGCGATCCTGGGCTTCGGCGTTTTCCTCGCCGTGACCATCCTGGGCTTCGTCCTCAACGGCACGAAGTTCCTCGGGCTCTTCTGGATGAAGGACGCGCCGCTCTTCCTGCGCCCCATCATCGCGGTGATCGAGCTCATCTCCTACTTCGTCCGCCCCGTCAGCCATTCCATCCGTCTGGGCGGCAACATCATGGCCGGCCACACCGTGCTCAAGGTCTTCGCGGGCTTCGCGCAGGTCGCCGCCATCAGCCCCTTCGCGATCCTGGGCATCGCCGCCATCTACGGGATCGAGATCCTCGTGGCCGGCATCCAGGCCTACGTCTTCACCATCCTCACCTGCGTGTACCTCAAGGACGCGCTGCATCCGGGCCACTAAGGGTCGCGGAACCAACCTTCCCACTCAAGGAGATCGAAATGGAAGGCAATATCGGAGAGCTCGGCCAGTTCATGGGCGCCGGCTTCGCGGCCATCGGCTCGGGCCTCGCCGCGATCGGCGTGGGCAACGTGGCCGCCAACTACCTCGGCGGCGCGCTGCGCAACCCCTCGGCCGCGGCTTCGCAGACCGCGACCCTCTTCATCGGCCTGGCCTTCGCCGAAGCCCTCGGCATCTTCGCCTTCCTCGTCGCGCTGCTCCTGCTGTTCGCGGTCTGATCCTTCAGAACCCGACGGAACGACGCGGCGGGGTTCCCGAACCCCGCCGCATCTGCATGAGCCGCCCCCTGGGAGACCCCGATGGAGCACGAAACCGCCCCCGACGCCGGCCCGGCCCTCGCGATCAACGAGGGTGAGGCCCATGGCGCCGAGGTGACGCATACCGAGGTCGCTGAGGACGGGCCCATCCCGCTCCTGCAGCCGGCCTATTTCGACAACCTGATCTTCTGGGCCGTGCTGTCCCTGGTGGCGATCTACCTGATCCTCACCAAGCTCGCGCTGCCCCGCATCGGCGCGACCCTCGCCCAGCGCGAAGGCACGATCGGCAGCGACCTCGCCGCGGCCGAAGCCCTCCGCGCCCGCGCCCGCGACGCCCAGGCCGCCTACGACCGCGCCCTGACCGAAGCCCGCGCCGAGGCGAACCGGATCGCGCAGACGACCCGGGACGCCATCCAGGCCGATCTCGACCAGGCGCTGGCCCAGGCCGACGCCCAGATCGAGGCCCGTGCCGCGGCAGGCGCCCGCGCCGTGGCCGAGATCCAGTCGCAGGCCCAGTCCTCGGTGGCCCAGGTCGCCCGCGACACCGCCCGCGAGATCCTGCGCGTCCTCGGCGCCCAGGTGGACGAGGTCGCGGTGGACCGCGCCGTGTCCCAACGAGTGGAAGGCTGACCCGATGCGCAAGCTCACGACCCTCGCGCTGATCCTGGCCGCCTCGCCGGCCTTCGCAGCCACCGAGTACGGCTTCTTCTCGCTGCACAACACGGACTTCGTGGTCCTCCTGGCCTTCCTGGTCGTCCTCGGGATCCTGTTCTACTTCCGCGTTCCCGCCATGATCTCGGGCCTGCTCGACACCCGGGCGGAGCGCATCCGCGCCGAGCTTGCCGAGGCCCGGACCCTCCGGGACGAGGCGCAGCAGCTCCTCGGCTCCTTCGACCGCAAGCGGCAGGAGATGGATGCCCAGGCGACCCGCATCGTGACGGAGGCCCAGGCCGAGGCTCAGCGCGCCGCCACCCAGGCCCGCAACGACGCGGCCCGCGCCGTGGAGCGCCGGATCCGCTCCGCCGAGGATCAGATCGCCGCGGCTCAGGCCAAGGCGATCGCCCAGGTCAAGGATCAGGCCGTGGCCGTGGCCATCGCCGCCGCGCGGGACGTGCTCGCGCAGCAGATCACCCCGGCGCAGGGCCAGCGGCTCATCGACGACTCGATCGCCCAGGTCGGCGCCAAGCTTCACTAAGGCTTCGCTACCTCAATCACGACCCGAACACGCCCCGTCCGGCTCCCCGCCGGGCGGGGTTTTCGTTTGCCCAGAACCACGCCTGATCCAGCCACTTCCTTAGGCGCGCGACCGCTTTGTCCAAACCACTGTCCGAGAAGCGCTCGCCTGAACTGCTGTCTTGTTGCACAGGTCCCCAGAGGCGTCCTGCTTCGCCGTAGAGCCGGGCGGAACGGATGCTCGCCAGCCTCTCCCAACCAACGACATGCTCGCTCTCGCGACCGCTTCGGCGCTCGGGGGAGCGGCGGCATACCAAGAGGGTAGCCGCCACATCCCTGGCCACCCACGTGACGTCGTCCGAGGGGACGCGTATCCGGCCGTCCCACCCAGCCCCGGCCTTGCAAGCGCGACCACTCCGGGTGCCCGGCAGCGCAGTATCGCAGCTGGAACTGGAGCGGCCGTTTCCGGGCAGTCCCCGAGACAGCACCCGACGGAATGCCCGCCAAATGCCAGACCCAGTCATGCATTCTGCCCAAGCCTGCTCCGGCTGTCCGGCGACCGCCGCGCATGAAAAAGGGGCCGCCGGTCTCCCGGCAGCCCCCAGAACGTGCCTCAAAGGCTCGATCAGCCCTGGGGCGTGATGACGATCTCCACGCGACGGTTGGCGGCGCGGCCTTCGGGGGTCTGGTTCGACGCGAGGGGGGCATCCTCGCCACGGCCGATCGCGTTGATCCGGCCCGCCGACACGCCCGACGCCACCAGGACCTGCGCCACGGCCTGCGCGCGACGTTCGCTCAGGTCCTGGTTGTAGGCCGCTTCGCCCGAGTTGTCGGCATGGCCGATCACGTTGACCGTGCTGTCCGGATAACGGTTGAGAGAGGCCGCTACCGCGCGGAGGTCCGCCTGCGACTGCCCGGACACGCCGGCCGAATCCACCGCGAACAGGATGTCGTTGGGCAGCGTCACCACGAGCTGGCTGCCCGTGTTGGTCACGGTGCCGGCGCCCAGTTGCGCGCGCAGCTCGGCCTCCTGACGGTCGAGCACCGCCCCGATGCCGGCACCGGCCGCGCCAAAGACTGCCGCACCGATCAGCGCGTTCTCCAGCCGCTCCTCGCTGTCATCCCCAGTCAGCGCACCGGCCACCGCGCCGACGCCAGCGCCGATCAGCGCCCCTTGCTGCGTCTGGTTGTTCGTCTGGTTGGGGAGCGGCTGCTGACACGCCGCCAGTCCCACGAGGGAGGCCGCCGCGAGCGAGAGGGTGAGTCGTTCGAATGCCATGTGTTCGTTTCCTTCAAGGCGGGCGCGAGGTGCGCCCGTGCCGGCCTTACATGGCCGGGATGCCGCAGATATGCGATAACGCGACCGTTATCCAGCGGTTCCCAAAGGTTTAGGCGGCGCCTCTCAGCGCGTCCTCGCCCTCGGCGCGCGCCGATTCCCAGGCGAGCATCGCCCGCTTGACCGGCAGCCCCCAATGATAGCCACCCAAGGCCCCGGTCCCCCGCAACGCGCGATGGCAGGGAATGAGCCAGCCCACCGGGTTGCGCCCAACCGCCGTCCCGACTGCACGCACCGCCGCCGGCTTTCCGATCGCGCGCGCGATCTCCCCATAGGTCGTCACCTGCCCGGAGGGGATCGCAAGCAGCGCCTCCCACACCTTGATCTGGAACGGCGCCCCGATCAGGTGGAGCGACCCCCCGCCGCCGCCGAACGCGCCCTCGACCCAGTCCCGCAGCGGCTCGGGGTCCTCCACGATCGTCGCCCCCGGCCATCGCGCGGCCAGATCGGCGCGCACGGCGTCCTCCCCCGTCTCCGCCGAGAAGCCCAAGCCGCACAGCCCCCGGTCCGTCCCCATTGCCACCGCAGGCCCGAACGGCGTCTCGAACCGCCCCGCCCGGATCGTCACCCCGGCCGCACCCTTCGCGAAATCGCCCGGCGTCATCGCCTCCCACCGCAAGAACAGATCGTGGAGCCGCGATGCCCCCGACAGGCCCACCTCTTCCGCCACGTCCAGCACCGCCCGCCGCTCCCGCAGCAAGGCCTTGGCGTGGCCAAGCGCGAGATGCTGCTGATACCGCTTTGGCGAGATCCCGGCCCAGGCCGAGAACACGCGCTGGAAATGGGCGGGGCTCATCCCCATCGCCCCGGCCAACTCCTCCAGCGACAGGGGCTCTGTCGCCCCGTCGATCAGGTCGATGGCGCGGCGCATCACGCCGTAATGGTAGCTCTGGTCCATGATCGGCCCTCCCGCGATCCAAGGCTAGGGCAGGGGCCCCGCGCCCGCGACCCGATTCCTGCGGAATGCTTGCCCCAGGGCGGCGGCACGGGCATACCCCAGCCCATGTCGCGGCAACTCAGCTACCCCGAGCAGGTCGAGGTCTTCCGGCGCTTCCGCGTCGCGAACGACCATCCCAAGGGCGAACTCGACCACCTCAACGCCTTCACGCTCCTTGTCGCGGTGGCGCTGTCCGCCCAAGCCACCGACGCGTCGGTCAACAAGGCCACGCGCGATCTCTTCCCCGTCGCCGACTCGCCCGACAAGATGCTCGCCCTGGGGGAGGAGGGGCTCATCCCCTACATCCGCACCATCGGCCTGTACCGCAACAAGGCCAGGAACGTGATCCGCCTTAGCGAACTCCTCATGGAGCGTCACGACGGCGAGGTCCCCTCCTCCCGCGCCGCGCTGGAGGCGTTGCCCGGCGTCGGGCGCAAGACGGCGAACGTCGTGCTGAACATGTGGTGGGGCTTCCCATCCCAGCCCGTGGACACGCATGTCTACCGCGTCGGCAACCGTACCGGCATCGCCATGGGCGCCGACGTGGTCGCGGTGGAACGCGCTCTCGAAAACCATGTCCCCGTCGAATTCCAGCGGCTGTCGCATCATTGGCTGATTCTGCACGGCCGCTACACCTGCGTCGCGCGCAAGCCCAAATGCCCCGCCTGCCTCATCCGCGACCTTTGCACCTTCGAGGAGAAGACCCCCGAATGACCCTTCAACCCAAGGGCCGCTACAACGTCATCGGCATCGGCAACGCCATCGTGGACGTCTTCGCCCCGGCCGACGACTCCTTCCTCGACCTCATGGGCATCGACAAGGGCGTCATGCAGCTCATCGAGCGTGACCGCGCCGAGCTTCTCTACGCCTCCATGCGCCAGCCCCGGCAGGTCCCCGGCGGATCGGTCGCCAACACGGTGGCGGGCCTGGGCAACCTCGGCCTGCGGACCGCCTTCATCGGCCGGGTCAACGACGACGCGCTGGGCCGCTTCTACGCGGACTCCCTTGCTGCCGAGGGGTCGGACTTCCCGAACCCGCCCGTCCCGAACGGCGGCCTTCCCACCTCGCGCTCCATGATCTTCGTCTCTCCCGACGGGGAGCGGTCGATGAACACCTATCTCGGCATCTCCTCCGAGCTTGGCCCCGAGGATGTGTCCGACGACGTGGCCACCCAGGCCGACATCCTGTTCCTCGAAGGCTATCTCTACGACAAGCCCGACGGAAAGGCCGCGTTCGAGAAGGCCGCCCGCCTGACCCATCAGGGCGGCGGGCAGGCCGGCATCGCGCTCTCGGACCCTTTCTGCGTGGACCGTCACCGCGACGACTTCCGTCAGTTGGTGAGAACCCTCGACTACGTCATCGGCAACCAGGCCGAATGGGAATCGCTCTACCAGACCGACCTCGACACCGCGCTGGCCCAGGCCGTGAGGGATTGCGGCCTCGTGGTCTGCACGCGCTCGGGCTCCGACGTGCGCATACTGCGGGGGGAGGAGGACGTGACCGTCCCCGTCACCCGTGTCGTCCCCGTGGACGCGACCGGAGCGGGGGACCTCTTCGCCGCCGGGTTCCTCTACGGCCTCGCCACCGGGCAGGGGCTTCAGGTCGCGGGACGGATGGGCTGCGTCGCCGCCGCCGAGGTCATCTCCCATTACGGCGCGCGGCCCGAATCGGACCTTCGTTCGCTCTTCCAGGCGGCGGGGCTGATCTAGGGGCGTTGCGCGAACCCTTTGGGCCTGCGTTCGGTGGGGTCAGACATCGTTAACCTTGGCACGGTATTCATCCGTCCAGAGCCACCGAAGGAAAACCCATGACCGCCGGCGCCCAGATGCTGATCGAGATCGCCGAAGCCCCCGCTGCCTTCGCCCGGGCGGCGGTCCAGCCCGTGCCGGGTCTCCCCTCCGGCTGGCGCGCCGCCTATACGGTCGCCCGCGGCTCCTCCGACGCCGCCGCCGCGATCCTCGCCTACGAGTTCATGCGCGAGACGGGCCGCCCCGCCACCTCGCTCCCGCCCTCCGTCTTTTCCCTGGGCGACGGCGTGGCGCTCGACGACACGCTCGTCCTCCTCGTCTCTCAGTCGGGGGCCAGCGAGGACCTCCTCCGCTCCGCCCGTGGCGCCCGCGCCCGCGGGGCTCATCTCGTCGCCATCACCAACGTCCCCGGCTCGCCAGTGGAGGCAGAGACCCAGGTCACGCTCCCAATCAACGCCGGGCCGGAGCTTGCTGTCCCCGCCACCAAGACCGTCGTCGGCGCCGTGGGGGCCGGCCTCGCGCTCCTTTCCGCCCTTGTCCCCGCCTACGCCCCCCGCGCCCGCGCCTCCGCCGCGACCCTTGCCGCCATGGGCACGCTCCCCCATCCCCGCGCTGCCGCGCTCGCCGCCGCCCTGACCCGCGCCCAGAGCGTTTATGTCATCGGCCGCGACACCGGCTTCGGCGCCGCGCAGGAGATCGCGCTCAAGCTCAAGGAATGCTGCGCGCTCCACGCCGAGGCCTATTC
>CADCUU010000001.1 GCA_902805995.1 uncultured Rubellimicrobium sp. | reverse complement strand
GCTCAACAGAGCCGGTTGGTGGCGTGGGTCTCTGGAATGGGCACGATGTCCGTCGGGCCATAGACCGTGCCTCCCGATGAACTGAACACGATCCGCCGCACCCGCCGGGTCAGCGCCACGTCGAGGATGCCGAGCGTACCGACCACGTTCTCGGCACAGTCGCGCAGCGGGTTAAGGTTAGCTTCGCGCGGCATGGCTGTCGCCGCCAAATGGTAAACGCAATCAACCCCCGTCATGGCCTCATGCAGAAGCTCATGTTGCAGGAAGCTGCCGGACCAGTGGGTCAGCCCCGGATGGCTGAACCGGCTTGGTCCTAGATCGAGCGTGCGCACGTCCTGTCCAGCATCAAGGAGGCGTTCGACCAGATATTGCCCGATGAAGCCGCTGCCACCGATAACCAATACCGAAGGGGGCGCTGCCATGAAAGCCTCATGCGTAGGGGCGAGCCCTCCATATGCTGGCCCCAGCTAGTCAACAACCCCGGTCCCGGAGTATCGGATCAGTGTTATCGGACGAAGCGGGTATGGTGCGATGGCGATTAGGTCGGCTGGCGGGCCTGTTCAAAGATGTTCGCGCGCGGGTAGGAGCTGAGCCGCTCCAGCAGTGCGAAGGCGTTGGTCATGCCCGTGCGGATCAGGGCCGCCAGCCGGAGCAGGTCGGTCCAGTGGTCAGCGACCAAGCGCTCGTCAATGGGAACGGGATGGGCTGCCGCTCGACCCCGCGGTAGCGTCGGACTCTCTCCACACATGTCGCCTGCGCGCAAGCAGTCGCGCAACTCGGCCAGCATGGAGGATCGCGGCGAACGCATCGGCACCGCTGTCCCTGGCGACTACGAGCGCGTCGCCGGAGCGGGCGAGCAGCCTGATCCTGTCGTTATGGTGCGCCAGTCGCACTTCAGCGCGGCTTGTTCCCGCCGCTCTGCCTCGGCGACACATACGGCATCAAGGGGCTGCCGCATATTGTTCCTCCGACGCCCAGCCGCAAATCAAGGTCTCTGCCGCGAGACCCACTCCAGATTGGCGATGACCAAGAGACAGGACCGAAGGCCTCGGGCGCCTCCGCACGATAGTCTGGCCGACCGTGCGGCCAAGAAGCCAACCCCGCCTCCAAACTGTGCACCGCGCTTCCGGGCCAGCACTCTGCATGCTGATGAACCGCGATGTGTCGGCCAGAGCTTCCTCCTGTGCAGGACTGCGCTAGGCTGCCTCGTGCACGCCACCAAGGACCGTTCCCATGCCCCGCATCTCGCTTCCCCTGATCCTCGGCCTAATCCTTTCACCCTTGCCGCTGCTGGCGCAGGACACCTCCCGGATCGCCGTGATCTCCGCCTTCGAGCCGGAGTGGATCGCCCTGCAAGAGGACCTGCAAGGGGCCGAGGAGACGGTGATCAACGGCAATCGCTTCATCTCCGGCACGCTCGGGGGCAAGGAGGTGGTGCTGTTCCTATCCGGCATCTCCATGGTGAACGCGGCCATGACCACGCAGCTTGCCTTGGATCACTTCGAAATCTCTCACATCGTCTTTTCCGGCATTGCCGGCGGCGTCGATCCGAGCCTCAGCATCGGCGATGTCGTGGTGCCCGAGCAGTGGGGGCAGTACCTCGAAGGTGCTTTCGCGCGCGAGACGGCGGAAGGCACCTTTGCACTACCCTCCTGGATGAGTTCGGAGTTCCCGAACTACGGGATGATGTACACGATGCCCGTCGAGGTCGCGCGCGAAGGTCTTGAGGCGCCCGAAGCCAAGTTCTGGTTCGACGTCGATCCAGGCCTCCTGGAGGTCGCCCGGGGTCTGGCGGGCTCCCTGAGCCTGGAGGACTGCAACGAAGAGAACGCCTGCCTTGCCGATCCGCCCGGGCTGGTCGTCGGGGGCCACGGAGTCTCCGGCATGACCTTCGTCGACAACGCCGCGTTCCGGGAGTTCGTCTTTGAAACCTTCGAGGCCCGGGTGCTCGACATGGAAAGTGCCGCGGTTGCTCATGTGGCCTACGCCAACGACGTGCCCTTCATTGCTTTCCGGTCCCTGTCGGACCTTGCCGGCGGTGGCGAGGGCGAGAACCAGATGGCTACTTTCATGAGCCTTGCCTCGAGCAACTCGGCCACGGTTGTCGAGGCCTTCCTGGTGGCGCTGCCGGACCAATGAGGAGCAGGGGCCTACGACGGACAGGGCCCCCGCGCCGGTCGTCGGGCCCGCCAAGCAAAGAGCACCTGACAGAGGCTCTGTGAGGCACCCCTCGTCCTTCTGGCGCACGCTTTGGCATGGGCCTCATGCGACTCGGACGTGAGTCCAGCCCGTGGGAGGTGATCGCAGGCAGCGTCAACGCAGACCAAGCGCCGGCGCGCAGTGGGCGCGACCGCGCGGTCTGCTCATCTTGTCCTCTCAGGTGCGCTGTCGGTGTTCGCCGGCTCGCCGGGTGGAGGCAGAGGCGCGGGCGGCGGCGGGGCAGGCTCGTTCATGTCCGCGCCGAACGACATCCGCAGGTTGGGCCGCTTCGGGGTGACCGTCCCGTCTTGGTCGCTCATTGGCTGGCCTCCTCGTCGTTGACGTCCTGAATGGCACGCAGGCGATAGAGCGCATCCACCAGCGCACCCTCGGCCTCGACGCAGGCCTGTCCAAGCCGGTCGATCACCTCGGCCTCCCCAATCTCGGCGGCCTCGTCGTATTCGTCGATGGCCTCCACGAGCCCCCGCGCGCCCTCGGCGACACCGAGGAGCGCCTCGCGTTCCCGCTGCCCCTCCTGAACGGCATCACGCGCCTGGTCCCAGAAGGCCCGCGACACAGGGTCCGACGCGGGCGGCTGGAAAGACTGGAGGGCCGCCAAGGCACGGGTCAGGGGATCGTCGGCGTGGGCGCTCATCTGGGCATGTCCTCCTCATCGTCGAACTGATCGAGGGCTGCGAGATAGGCGACATCGCCGGTCAGGTCGGCGTCGGTCGCCACCAGGGCGTGAAGCTCGTTGAGCGCATCGACCAGCGCGTCCTCGGCTTGCTCCCCGGCTTCTGCGGCGGCAGTGATCTTGTCTTCGTCGCCACCCTCGACGGCCTCCTCATAGTCGTCGAGGACTTCGACCAGCGTCATGGCTGCATTCGCGACCGTGACGAACGCCTTGCGTTCGTCCATCGCCTCCAGGAGCGTGTCGGACACCTCCTTCAGGATGTCGGCCGCCTCGGGTGGCATGACGGTGCTCTGCGCGCGGGTGAGGGCATGAAGAGCTCGGGACAGCGGGTCGTCTGGATGGTCGGTCACTGGGTGGCTCCAAGGAAGCGGTGACGCTTCATGATAGGTCGGCTGGAGCTGCAGAACGGAGCCGACGCAAGAGACCGGCAGGAAATTGCACGATTGGCCGTTGTCCCTGGCACGTCCCACTCATGCAGGCTGCGAGCCGAGAATGGCTGAGTCAGGCCATCGCATACCGACAGATGTGCCTGGTCGGAGCCTGCCGCTTAAGCCGCCATGCTCCGACAGGACGCGCAGCCGGGCTGATTGTCCTCGCCTAACGATGCAGTTACTGTCGCCTGACGATCTTTGTTTAGGTGTTCGAACCAATGCTCCATGACGTGCCCAGCCGCCGAAGCCTTCTGCGTATCTTAGGCGGCTGTGCGGTCCTGTCCCTTGCGGCTTGCGCCCGGAATGTCCCAGTGGATGCTGATGGATCTTCGGTGTCCCGGCACGGGCTGGGCTACGGCCGCATCAAGGACAACGGCTACACCTTGCCCGGCGTGCCGGCGGGGTACCGTCGCGGGGTCAACCGTCGCGCCCAGGTGAGCTACACCGGCTCCGCCGAGCCAGGTACCATCGAGATCGATCCCCATGCCAAGTTCCTCTACTGGGTCGAGGACGGCGGGAGCGCCATCCGCTACCCGATCGCGGTCGGGCGGGAAGGCGTCGGGATCAGTGGCAGCTTCACCATCGCCCGCAAGGCGGAATGGCCGGGCTGGACTCCCACCGCGAACATGCTCCGGCGCGAGCCTGAGGTGTATGGGCCGTTCGCGGGCGGGGTGCCGGGGGGCTTGGCCTCCCCCCTCGGCGCGCGGGCGCTGTATCTTTACCGACGCTCACGGGACACCTTCTACCGCATCCACGGTACCAACGACCTGAGCTCTATCGGCAACTCGGGCTCGGCAGGCTGCATTCGCATGTTCAACCACGATGTCATCGACCTCTACGGCCGCGTGCCGGATGGAACCCGCGTCGAGGTGCGCTCCCTGGAGGAGTCTGTCCGCATCGAAGGGCCACTCATGGCCAAGCGAGGCATCGAACTCCCGCCCTTCCAGAACGGCGAGGTGCAGCGCCCTCCCGTGCCGGAGGCGATGGTGCCGGAGCGGTACTATGCCAACCCAGAGGCGCAGGCCGAAATGGCCTTCGCTGCCGACGTGGCGGGCACCTGACGGGAGCCCCCCGAGCCTGGGTGGTTTGCCCGGAGTGGTGGCTGCTACTGCATCTGCTGCGCCAGAGCGGTGCTGGGTCGTCCTGTTCGCAAGGTTTGCGAGTCACGACGGCTTCCGGCCATCCTGACCTGTCACAAGGACGCCGTGATCCCGCCGTCCACGTAAAGAACGTGCCCGTTCACGAAGCTTGCCGCATCCGACGCCAGGAAGATGCAGGCCCCAACCAGTTCCTCCACCCGGCCCCAGCGCCCCGCGGGGGTCCTCTTCTCCAGCCATGCGGAAAACTCAGGATCAGCCACCAGGGCGGCATTGAGGGGAGTGTCGAAATAGCCCGGCGCGATCGCGTTGCAGTTCAGGCCATGCCTCGCCCAATCGGTCGCCATGCCCTTGGTCAGATTGCCGACGGCACCTTTGGTGGCCGTGTAGGGCGCGATCCCCGGCCGGGCGAGGGCCGTCTGCACGGACGCGATGTTGATGATCTTGCCGCGCCCGCGCGCGATCATGTGGCGTGCTACGGCCTGACCCACATGGAACACGCTGGCGATATTGGTCTGCAACAGCTGCTCGAACGCATCCGCCGGAAACTGGTCGAGAGGGGCTCGGTGCTGCATCCCGGCGTTGTTGACCAGGATGTCTATCGGCCCGGTCGCGCTCTCGAAGCCGTCCACGGCCTGCCGGACTGCCATGTGATCGGTCGCGTCGAATCGGAGCGAGGCTGCCCCGGGAATCTGCGCCCCTGCCGCAGCAAGCCGCGCAGGGTCGCGCCCGTTCAGGACCACCAAGGCGCCAGCCTCCGCCAGCCCTCGCGCCAGCGCAAAGCCGATGCCCTGTGACGACCCGGTGATCAGGGCCCTGCGCCCCGTCAGGTCGAAGAGATGAACTACCACGGCATTCTCCCGCACCACTAGCCCCGACAAGCTGTCGCACCATGGATGCGTCGTTGCGAGGTGAATGTCTCGTCGGAGCGGTATCAGAGCAGCTTACGTCAGGGGGGCCGGGGGCCCGTTCCTCTCGGCGGCATGGGCTGATGTTCCTGCCCACGCCGATCATGCCGGTCTGAGAAGGCTAAGAGAATGATCTCGGTTCCCATGAGGACGATCCGATCCCGAGCCGGCCTGTCAGGCCGGCATTTGCGAAGGTGGTATCCTCTCTCGATTTCCGGCCGAAGGTCTGATTCAGCTCGTCCGCCTCGCGCCCGGGCAAATGCTCAGTACCTTGCGTCGTCAAGCCCGCAGAACGGATCGACCGGGCTCTGCCGGTTCCAGGGGATGAGGCCCATCAGTGCATCCACTACTGCGTCCTGCATCGTGTCCGTCGTCTCATAGGCGTTCACGTAAGTCGGCACCCTCGGGGCGTCGTAAAGAAGATAAGGGTAGCCGAAGGACACCAGAACGGTCGGAACCTCATGCCACGCCCGGTCCATGGCGAGCCCGAAATGGCCGGCGAGGGCAAGCCAGTCCAGGAAGATGCGGCCGCGGGTCAGTAGGGTCTCCTCGCCGTGGAGGATCAGGAGTAGGTCGATGTCGTCGCGTCGGACCGGTTGGCCCGGCACGTGACGGGTCACCTCGAAGCCCCGTGACGCGAGCAGGTCGGGCAGGACGAAGGGGATCGGGGCAGGCGCGAACGGGTTCACGATGCCACGGCCCATCACCATCACACGCCGGTGGCGCTCGGGCGAGATCGGCAGCGTTCCGGCAACGTCCTTCACAAGGGTCGGCGCGCGGCGCGTGGCCTCCCGCGCGACCGCCTTCGCACTCGCCGCGGCGAAGGCGGGTGGATCGACGGGCGCGTGCAGGGCCAGGGACGCCTTGAGCCGAAGCTGCCGCCGCACCGCGTCCTCGACCCGCTCCCATTCGAGCCGGCCGTCGTCGAGGGCGTCGAGAACGAAACGGAGGTCTTCCTCGGCATCCCGGGCGAAGAGGATGACGTCACAGCCCGCGGCTACAAGGTCAGGAACGACCTGCGAACGTGGCCCCCACGATCCAAGGCCCGCCATGCCGGTAGCGTCCGAGACGATAAGGCCTTGGAAGCCCAGATGCTCGCGCAAAAGGGTGTGGGTCAGGAGGCGGCTGACCGAGGCGGGGCGGAAGGCCTCCACCCCTTCGGCGCCATGCGCCCGGGCAAAGGCCGGGAAGGCGATGTGCGCGGACATGACGGCCTGCGCGCCAGCGGCGATCCCCTCACGGTAGAGTTGCCCGAAGGTCGCCTCCCAGGCGTCCATCGTCAGCGGGTTGATGGTGGTCACGAGGTGCTGGTCGCGGTCGTCGTAGCCCTCCCCAGGCCAGTGCTTGAGCGTCGCGGCCACCCCCGCCGCCCGGAAGCCGCGGATCTGGGCCAGCATGTGCCGCCGGATCCGCTCCGGCTCGGAGCCGTAGCCACGGGTGGCCACGATCGGGCTGCGCCAGGCCGCGTTGATGTCGAGCACGGGCGTGAAGGACCAGTTGATGCCCCGGCTGCGCGCCTCCTCGCCCATGAGGCGGCTCAGCTCCTCGGTCAGCCGCTCGTCATCCACCGCAGAGAGCGCCAGCGGGTTCGGAAACTCGACCCCTCCCGCGAGGCTCATGCGGGAACCTTCGAGGTCGGCGGAGACGAGGAGCGGCACCGGTGCCGCCGTGTTCAGGCGGTCGAGCACAGCACATTCCGCTGCGAGCTCCGGCCCCTGATGTCGCGTGATGCCGCCCGGCTGAAAGCGGATCATCCGCTCCAGCTCGTCAGGATCAGCCCCACGCGAGAGAAGAGTGAACAGTTGCGAGACCTTCTGCCGTTCCGAAAGCGCTCGGAAGGCGCCATCGACCCAGGCCTCTCCCGCGGGATCGAGCGGGAACGGGGTGTCGAGAGAGGACATGATCGGCTCCGGGCAGACCTGATGCAGGACTGAAGCCTAATGGGCAACCGGACGTTCCGCGAGTCGGCAGATCGGCTCGCGGTCTCCCTCGAATGGCGGACATGGACGTGCACTTGGGCGGCATGGTCCCGGCCATGTCCCCCACGCGAGAGCCGTGATCCGTGCCTCGGGTAGGCCGCGACATCAGGTCTGGACTTCAGCCCACACGGCGCAGGCAGGTCATTGTATTTCGACCGCACTCCGTCTATATGCCTCTGCGACTGAGGGGCGTGGCTTTACGCTCCCGTTGACTCACCGGCATACCGCCGATGGGCCGTTTCCCTGTTCCTTGTGTCTGGGTCAACGGGCATTATGCCCATATCCTTGAGCCCTGGACCGCCGAGAGCGAAGGCTTGTTCGGCATAAAACTGGCGGGCCTTCCGACGAGATCCATGCTGCACTGGCCCCTGGAATACCGGCGACGCCCGATTTGGAACATGCTGAGCGGCCTCATACCGGCGACAGCAAAACCGTCCACCACGGACGACATGCGGACGGCGACGATCTTGCCGCTCCCTGAGGATGTAAGGATGTAACACTCTTCATGAACGACACTGGCGAAAAGAAGACTCTCAGCCTCGGCAACCCTGGCGCGCGGCAAGGCACCGGTAAACTGACCCTCTCGGCCCGCCCGACAAAGAACGTCGTGGTGGAGACGAGGGCGGGCAAGCGGGTTGTGGCCACGCCCCCGACCAGCTCTGCGACCACGGCCAAGGCCATGACGGCGCCCCTGAAGGCGGCTCAGCCGTCACGGGCGACCCAGGAGGAACCCGCCAAGCGCCCAGCCATCTCCGGCGCCGAGATCGAGCGTCGCACCAAGGCGCTTGCGGCCGCCCGGGCCCGCGAAGCCGAGGAGGCTGCGCAGCGCGCCGCCGAGGAGGCCGCCCGCGAGGAGGAACGCCAGCGCCGCCGTAACGAGATTGAGGCCCGCGAGCAGCAAGATGCGGCACGGGAGCGGGACGAGGCCTCTCGCGCCGAGGAGGCTCGCGCTGAGGAAGCCCGCCTGAAGGCCGAGGCCGGTCAGCGTGAGGAAGCCAGCCGCGCTGAGGAAGCCAGCCGTGCCGAGGAAGCCGCTCGTGCAGAGGCGGCCCGCCTCAAGGCTGAGGAGGCCGCCCGCGCCGAGACGGCCCGCGTGAACGCCGAGGAAGAGGCCCGCAAGGCGGCCCTCGCCGCGCAGGCGGCTGCGGCACAGGCCGCCCCGGCGCCCCGCGCGCCTCTTCGCCCCGGCTCTTCGTCCATGAGAACAGCCCCGCGCGCCAGCGCCGCCCAACCCCGAGCCAGCGCTGCTCAACTGCGCAACAATGCCCCCCAAGGGACCGGCTCCAAGCGCCCTGCTGGCATTTCCGATGCTGAGTTGGAGCGTCGGATGAAGGCGTTGGCGGCGGCTCGTGCGCGGGAGGCGGATGACGCGGTCCGGCGTGCGGCGGAGGATGCGGCGCGCGAGGAAGAGCGGGCGCGCAAGCGTGCGGAGATCGAGGCGCGTGAGCGTGAGGAGCGCGAGCGCGAGGAGGCCAAGCGGGCCGTGGCGGCGGAGGAGGAGCGCAAGCGCCTCATTGCCGAGCGCAAGGCGGCGGCGCAGGCGGCGCCTGTGGCGGACCGCTCGCCCGCGCGGGGCGCGGTTCAGCCCGGCCCGGCGCCCACCGAGGAGGACCGCCGCGCGGCGCTCATGGCGCGCAAGCCCGACCGCGAGAAGGGCGACGTGCGGGGTCCCGCCAAGGACGCCAAGGCCAAGCCCGCCCGCGAGGCGGAGGAGCGCCGGGGCGGCAAGCTCACGCTGACGCAGGCTTTGGACAGCGAGGGGCGCGTGCGCTCCATGGCGGCGATGCGCCGCAAGCAGGAGCGGGCGCGCGCGAAGGCGATGGGCGGGCACGAGGCGCGCGAGAAGGTTGTACGCGACGTGCAGCTGCCCGAGGCGATCACGGTGGCCGAGCTTGCCAACCGCATGGCTGAGCGCACCACGGACGTGATCAAGGCGCTGATGCGCATGGGCGTGATGGCGACGCAGAACCAGTCGCTGGACGCCGACACGGCGGAGCTTCTCATCGAGGAGTTCGGGCACCGGGTGGTGCGCGTGTCGGACGCCGACGTGGAGCAGGTGATCGACACCGACCGCGACCGCGCCGAGGACCTCCTCCCGCGTCCGCCGATCGTGACGATCATGGGCCATGTGGACCACGGCAAGACCTCGCTTCTGGACGCGATCCGCAAGACCTCCGTCGTGTCGGGCGAGGCGGGCGGCATCACGCAGCACATCGGCGCCTACCAGGTGAAGACCGAAGGCGGCGCGCTGCTGACCTTCCTCGACACGCCCGGCCACGCGGCCTTCACCTCCATGCGGGCCCGTGGCGCGCAGGTGACGGACATTGTGGTGCTGGTGGTGGCGGCCGATGACGCGGTCATGCCGCAGACCGTGGAAGCCATCGCGCATGCGAAGGCGGCCAAGGTTCCCATGATCGTGGCCATCAACAAGGTCGACAAGTACGGCGCCGATCCGCAAAAGGTGCGCACCGATCTTCTCCAGCACGAGGTGGTGGTCGAGGCCATGTCCGGCGACGTGCAGGATGTGGAGGTGTCGGCCAAGACGGGGCAGGGGCTTGACGACCTGCTGGAGGCCATCGCGCTGCAGGCGGAGATCCTGGAGCTGCGCTCCAACCCGAACCGCCGGGCGCAAGGTGCGGTGATCGAGGCCAAGCTCGACGTGGGCCGCGGTCCGGTGGCGACCGTGCTTGTGCAGAACGGCACGCTCAACAAGGGCGACATCTTTGTCGTGGGCGAGAAGTGGGGCAAGGTCCGCGCGCTCATCAACGACAAGGGCGAGACGGTGGACTCCGCGGGTCCCTCGCAGCCCGTGGAGGTTTTGGGCCTCAACGGCACGCCCGAGGCGGGCGACGTCCTCAACGAGGTCGAGACCGAGGCGCAGGCCCGCGAGATCGCGGACTACCGGGCCAAGGTCACGCGCGACAAGCGCGCGGCGGCGGGGGCGGCGAGCACGCTCGAGCAGCTGATGGCGCGGGTGCGGGCCGACAAGGCCGTGGCCGAGCTGCCGGTGGTGGTCAAGGCGGACGTGCAGGGCTCGGCCGAGGCGATCGTGCAGGCGCTGGAGAAGGTCGGCAACGACGAGGTGCGTGTGCGCGTGCTGCATTCGGGCGTGGGCGCGATCACCGAGTCCGACGTGGGCCTGGCGGAAGCGTCCAAGGCGCCGGTCATCGGCTTCAACGTCCGGGCCAATGCGCCGGCGCGGGGCGCGGCCAACCAGAAGGGTGTGGAGATCCGCTACTACTCGATCATCTACGATCTGGTGGACGACATCAAAGCGGCAGCAAGCGGGCTTCTCAAGGCCGAGGTGCGCGAGCGGTTCATCGGCTATGCGCGCATTCTGGAGGTCTTCAAGGTCTCGGGCGTGGGCAAGGTGGCGGGCTGCCTGATCACCGAAGGGGTGGCGCGGAAGTCGGCGGGCGTGCGTCTCTTGCGCGACAACGTGGTGATCCACGAGGGCACGCTCCGGACGCTGGCGCGCTACAAGGACCAGGTCAACGAGGTCGAGTCCGGCCAGGAATGCGGCATGGCCTTCGACAACTACGAGGACATCCGCGAGGGCGATGTCATCGAGATCTTCGAGCGCGAAACGGTCGAACGCACGCTCTGACCGGGACCGGAACGGAACGGGACGCGACAGGAAGGGGAGGAGCCTGGAAGCAGGCTCCTCCCCGTCATGATAAAAAGGCGTGCCGTGCCGGCGCTTGCGACAGGCGGACCAAGCCAGGGCAGGGGAGCGTCTGTCCGGCCGCGCTGATGGTCAGGTCCTTGGCCTAGAGTAGAGGACGTTCCCCACGGGTCAGCTGGTCGTCCGTCGGGGGGTGAGGGTGCCGGGCCCGTGCGCTTCCCACGCTGCGAGAAAGGAACTCGCGCACGATCTCGGCGCCTACGGCGGCGGCGACGAATCCGTTCTCGATTTCGCTGTCCTGCACGACGCGCGAAGCCACGCGGGCTGCGGTCACGTAATCCTTGCAGTCCTCGCAGGCCTTGGCCCCAGGGCTGACCTCCTTGCGGCAGTAGCGACACTGGTCCATGGCGAGCATCCTTCGGTGTCCAGAGCGGGCACCTTGGGCACCGAAGACGACAGCGGGATGACAGAGCGGGGAGCAGAGCGGACACTCGCTCCCTTGTGATCAGCCCATTGATGACGGTCGGCGCACTTGCTTGTGCTGCCGCAACTCTCCGCTCGTCAGAAGTCGGCGGAAGTTGGCGTCCGTGACCAGGAGTAGCCCTGCTGGAGCAGACCGATGTCGTCCAGGAGATAGGGCGGCAGGTCCTTCAGCGCGTGAAGGGTGCGGCGCTTTGCCCGGCGGGCAAGCCAGCGTCCAAACAGGCCGACCGGTCCAGCTTGAAGAACGGAATGCTCGGAGGCTGCAGGCGCGCGAGCCACAGGATAGGTAGCGTCGGACATAATGACGGACGTCTCCACTGGACCGACGGCCCGGAATGGGCCGTGCCGCGTGGCGGCTTGCTACTTCTCGAATGTCTCAGCCGTTTTACAGAACGCTGACATTTCCAAGATGCCAGTGGGAATAGGGCAGCGTCAGCGCCTTCAGAGGCCTGCCGCGGTCTGGACAGGCAATTGCCCTGTTTAAGCCACAAACAGTTATGGGCCCGTTACAAGTTCAGTCTACCCGGGTGAAAGGTCGGATCGGTCCGGGATGCCCAAGCCGTACGGATCACAACGGACACTGGGGTAATCCCGGCGGGGGAGAATATGCTGGAAATCTCTTCCGCCACGCCCGGTGAAGAAAAGGACGACACGCGATGAGTCTTGAGGCGTCCCTTCAACGTCTGACAGCCGCCATCCCGGACTGCCTGGCTTCCGGCTACCTCGACACGGAGTCGGGGCATCTTCTCGGCGTCAGCACCACGGACAGCAAGCTGTCGCCGGGCCTCAGCATCCTGGGCGGAGCCGCGACGGACCTCCTCCAGACGGCGACCGTGTCCTTGATCGAGACGCTATTCACGACTGCTCGCGGCGTCGATGCAGGCGATGTTGCCCACTTCCAGGAGGTCGTCGTCCTGAGCGGGGACTCGCTCCACATCTTTATGCGCACAAGGCAGCGTCCCAACCGCGTGGCCTGCTTCCTTTGTCGCAAGGGCGCCAATATTGGCCTCGTCCTGGCCAAGGCGCGTCTGGGCCTGGATGTCATGGCGGCTGCCTGAGTCTCGTGACGCGCTGCAATCCCCAATCTGTTCTAGTGAGATCATGCTCGACACCGTCCCCCGTTCGACCGCCCAGCCGCAGCATGCTCCCGTCGAGGTCACCTCGTCCACACGGAGCCACCGGGTCGAGGCGCCGGCCGCGGCGGACCGGCTTCTGGCCATCCTGCTCGAGATCGAGACCATGACGCTCGTGCAGACCATGACGCTGCAGGCAGGAATGGCAGAGATCACGCTGATCGGGGGCTTCGGCAAGCTTCTGGAAGTGGTGGATGCCCGCCTGCCAGGCGCTGGGTGGGAGTACGAGACGCCCCGCCACGCGCGGCAGGTTGCCCATCTGATCGGCGCCCTGGTGAGGCAGCCGGGCGTGATCGAGATCACCGTCCAGCGGGGCGCGGCCGCCTGGTCGCGCAAGGGGCAGGGCTGGGCCGTCGGTGAGATCCGTGGCCTGTGCCGACGCCTGCTGGCCGCACAGGATGCAGCGGGGCTGGCCGCCCGGACAGGCCAGGACGAACCGACCCGAGCCGATGGCGACGCAGGGCCAGAGGGAGGTGGCGCAAGCGACGACTTCGTCGAAGCGGTGGCCGCCTACTGCCGGGCGGCCCTGAAGGTCCGATTCGACGGCACGCCGGCGCGCGCCTGGGGCGATGGAGACGTTCTGGCGCAGAGGAGCCCCCAACTCACGCGTGACATGGCCCGCTGGCGTCAGGCGACGAGCGGGGTCCTTCCGTCCGCCCAATTCGTTCTGCTGCGTCCCGAAGCCGATGGAACATGCGTGGGCCTCTTGATCGAGAGCGCGCAAGCCACGATCTTCGTCTTCGACGGCCCAAGTACGGGTGTCGTGTCCACGGTCGTGTCACGCTACCTGAGTGGGGTTCTGGGATAACCCTCTGCCCATGGGCGCTGGAGTGCCGGAACAGCGCTGAAGATGCTCCGGACCTCCGACGCGCGGTGCCCTGCCTTCAGCCGGTCAGTTCTAGCGGAGCAACGCGGCGGTGGCCATCAGATCGCCCTTGGGCAGGATCCCGTCTTCCAGCTTCGATGACGCGTCATCCTGGGAACCCTGCTGCTCGGGATGGCTGTCCCCGACCTCCTGGCTGGCCTGATGCCAGTGATCCTCGTGGCGCATGTCGGGGCGTCCCTCCTGCTCCCAGATGGCATGGGCGCGTTCACGGATGCGCTGCTCGCGGTCCTTGCTCATGGGGATGTCTCCTTTCGCTCTGGCACGTTCTGAACCCCGAGGATGGCCGACCTGTTCCCGTGCCGGTTCAGCGATGGTGCCCCATCGCTCGCACTTGCCCGCTGTTCCGCAAAAACACCTTGGACCTCCGACGGGACCCGCTGCGTGCGGGATCGCAGAACTGCGGAGGCTCACACGAGCCGATACCCTCGACCCCAGACCGACTGGATCGGGTCGCGCCCCAGGGGTGGCGTGACGCGCCGCCGGACCGTCTGCAGAGCCCGGTTGAACGCCTTGAGCTCGGAGCCGGCCTTTATTCCGCCAACCATGCGCTGCAACTCCTGCCGAGACCAGACCTGACCGGGGATCTCCATCAGCAGCGCCAGCATGTTGAATTCGTGGAAACTCAGGGTAACAGGGTACCCCTTGGCGAACACCCGTCGCTCGTCATGTCGAAGTTCCAGGTCGCCCCAGACGAGCCGGCTCGTCAGGGCCATGGGCCGTTCCCGCCTCAGCACCGCCCGAAGCCGGACCGCAGCGATGTCCGGACTATGGGCGCAGCTTAGGAATTCGTCCGGGCCAGAGGGGCCGGCCGCGACCGAGCCCACATCCCCGTCCCGCTGCAGCACCACTGCGGGAAGCCAGCCCAGGGGGGAGTTCGGATACCGCTCCCTGCAGACCATCTGCAACCCGTCCACATGCTCGCCCTGGCCAAGCAGCAGGAGATCGGGCCGGCAGGAGCGCGCAAGATCCGCCGCATTCGGAATGTCACGGGCCCGGACAACATGGAACGCCTGCCCGGAAAGGTTGGCAAGCCAATCGTCAAAGTCGCCGCCGCCTGGCAGATAGATGATGATCGGCCGTCCGGCGGGACCAGCCTCCATGCTCCTGACCGGGCTGGACATCTATCCTATGGCGTAGCCTGCGCCCCGCACGGTCCGGAGCGGATCGTCCCCGCCCAGCGCCATCAGCGCCTTGCGAAGGCGGCCGACATGGACATCGACGGTGCGGGTGTCCACGAAGATGTCGCGGCCCCAGACGCGGTCGAGCAGTTGCTCGCGCGACCAGACGCGGCCGGGTTTCTCCATCAGGGCGGCCAGGAGGCGGAACTCGGTCGGACCGAGCTTGAGGAGCTGGCCCGAGCGGGTGACGCGGTGCGTCTCCGCATCCAGCACGATGTCGGCGTATTCGAGCACCTGCCCCACGGTCGAGGGCCGCACGCGGCGAAGCTGGGCGCGCACGCGGGCCAGAAGCTCGGCCACGGCATAGGGCTTGGTCACGTAGTCGTCGGCCCCGATCTCCAGCCCCCGAACGCGGTCCACCTCCTCGGAGCGGGCCGAGAGCATGATGACGGGCAGGGACCGCGTCTCGGGCCGGGCGCGCAGGCGGCGGCAGATCTCGATCCCCGACACGCCGGGCAGCATCCAGTCGAGCACCAGCACGTCCGGAGGGTCGTCGCGCAGGCAGGACAGCCCCTCGTCGCCGTCCGAGGCCTGGGTCACGCGGAACCCCTCGGCCTGGAGGTTGTAGGCCAGCATCTCCCGCTGGGCGGGCTCGTCCTCCACGAGGAGGACGTGGGGGGCGAGAGGGCTCTGGCTCACGGCCGGCCGTGCTCCGTCGCGCCCATGTAGGCCGTGCGGTCGCCCTTGGGCCGGTCGTCCTGCGGCTTCTCCCCGGTGACGAGGTAGATGACCTGCTCCGCCATGTTGGTGACGAGGTCGCCCATGCGCTCGAGGTTCTTGGCGATGAAATGGAGGTGCATCGCGGGGGTGATCGTGCGCGGGTCCTCCATCATGAAGGTCAGGATCTCGCGGAAGAGGGCGTTGTACATCTGGTCCACGCCCTCGTCGCGGGCCACCACATCCGCCGCAAGGCTCGCGTCCCGGCGCACGAAGGCGTCGAGCGTGTCGCGCAACATGGCCTGCACCTCGCGCGCCATGCGCTGGAGCGATACGTCCGCCCCCTCGATGTCGCGGCTTTCGGACAGGACCGTCACGCGCTTGGCGATGTTCTTGGCGTAGTCCCCCACGCGTTCCAGCGAGCCCGACACGCGCAGCACCGACAGCAGGATCCGCAGGTCACGGCTGACCGGCGCCCGAAGCGCGATGGTGCGCGCGACTTCCTCGTTGATGTGCTCCTCAAGGCTGTCGATGGCCTTGTCGCCCTTCCGGACCCGGTCGGCGGCCTCCACGTCGCGGGCGGCGAGCGCGTCGGACCCCTGAAGGATCGCCTCCTCCACGAGGCCGCCCATCTTGAGGATCTGCGCCTGGATCGATTCGAGGTCGCGGTCGAAGGATTTCAGGATGTGCTGTTCGTTCATGGCGGGCCTCCTCAGCCGATCCGGCCGGAGATGTAGGACTCGGTGCGCGGGTCCCTGGGATTGGTGAAGATCTCCCCGGTCTCGCCATATTCGACGAGGTGACCCAGGTGGAAGAAGGCGGTGCGCTGGCTCACGCGGGCGGCCTGCTGCATGGAGTGGGTGACGATCACCACCGAATAGTTCTGGCGCAGCTCGTCCATCAACTCCTCGATCTGCGCGGTGGCGATGGGGTCGAGAGCGGAGGCGGGCTCGTCCATCAGCAGCACCTCGGGCTCGGTCGCGATGGCGCGCGCGATGCAGAGACGCTGCTGCTGGCCGCCCGAGAGGCCGGTGCCGGGCGACTGGAGGCGATCCTTGGCCTCGTTCCAGAGGGCGGCGCGCCGCAGGGCCTTTTCCACGATCTCGTCGAGGTCGGCGCGGGTGCGGGCAAGGCCGTGGATCTTGGGCCCATAGGCCACGTTGTCGTAGATGGATTTCGGAAAGGGGTTGGGCTTCTGGAAGACCATGCCGACCTTGGCGCGCAGCTGCACCGGGTCCACGCGGGCGTCGTAGATGTCCTGCCCGTCAAGCTCGATCCGGCCCGCCACGCGGGCTCCGGCAATCGTGTCGTTCATCCGGTTCAGGCAGCGCAGGAAGGTCGACTTCCCGCAGCCCGAGGGGCCGATGAAGGCGGTGACGAGGCGGTCCCCGATCTCCACCGACACGTCCTTGAGCGCGTGGGCGCTGCCATAATGGACGTTGACGTCCTTCGCGGAAATCTTGGACTTGTCCACCGCCGTGGCCCTTTCGATGAGTCGCATGTCGTTCATGGCGTTGATCCTTACCAGCGGCGTTCGAAGCGGCGGCGCACCAGCACGGCCATCAGGTTCATTATCAGCAGGAAGACCAGGAGCACGATGATCCCGCCCCAGGCCCGTTCGTAGAAGGCCGGGTCGGCGCGCTTGGCCCATTCGTAGATCTGCGCTGGCATCGCGGAGTTCGGGGAGGTGAAGCCCTCCACCACGCCGCCGGGGTAGTTGGAGGCCACGAAGCCCACCATGCCGATGAGGAGAAGGGGAGCGGTCTCGCCCAGGGCATGGGCCATGCCGATGATCGTGCCGGTCATGATGCCAGGGATGGCAAGCGGCAGGACATGGTGGAAGGTCGCCTGCATGCGCGACGCGCCGACGCCGAGCGCCGCGTCCCGGATCGACGGCGGCACCGCCTTGAGCGACGCGCGGGTGGCGATGATGATGGTGGGTAGCGTGAGCAGCGTGAGGACCAGGCCCCCCACCAGCGGCGCCGACTGCGGCAGATGGGCGAACTGGATGAACACCGCGAGGCCCAGGATGCCGTAGACGATGGAGGGCACCGCGGCGAGGTTCGAGATGTTCACCTCGATGAGGTCGGTGAAGCGGTTCTTGGGCGCGAACTCCTCCAGGTAGATGGAGGCCGCGACGCCGATGGGGAGCGAAAGACTCAGCACCACCAGCATCATGTAGAAGGAGCCGATCATCGCCACGCCGATGCCGGCTTCCTCGGGGCGCTTCTCGGAGGCGTCGGCGCCGGTGATGAAGCCGAGGTTGAAGCCGCGCCCGACCGTGCCGCTTTCGACCATCGCATCCACGAGGTCGAGATGCGCGGGGCTGAGGTTCTTGTCGTTGGCCAGGCTTTCGCGCGAGACGCGGCCCTTGATGTAGCCATCGACCCGCGAGGACGCGAGCAGGTCGAACTCGACTGTCTGGCCGATGAGGTCGGGGTTCGCGAGCACCGCCTCGCGGAGCTGCGCCGCGGCGCCGGGGGACAGGATGTCCTTGAGGTCGCCCGCCTCCAGGGAGGTCTCGACGCCGCTCGCCTCCACGGCTTGGACCAGGGCGGCCTCGATCAGGTCGTTGTAGCCGAAGGTCGACACCTCGCCGATGACGGCGGGGTCGCGGCTGCCTTCGGGGTCGAGCTCGGATTCGAGGAGATCGACCGGAAGGGCGATCTGGGTCTGGGTAAAGGCGCCCAGGCCGTTCCAGAGGATGGAGCCCAGGAGCAGCACCAGGAAGAACAGACCGATCAGCAGCGCACCCAGACCATACGCCCGGAAGCGGGCCTCGGCGCGGTTGCGCGCACGGGTGCGGGCGTCGGGCTCGTAGATGGAGCGGGCAGGGCGGGGAGAGACGGGGATCGCCTCGTTCAGGGGGAGATCGGTCATTCGTACTGCTCCCGATAGCGGCGCACGATCCAGAGCGCGAGGATGTTGAGGCAGAGCGTGACCACGAAGAGGGTCATGGCGAGCGAGAAGGCCACCAGCGCCTCGGGCGAGGTGAAGTCCTGGTCGCCGGTGAGCTGGCTCACGATCTTGGCGGTGATGGTGGTCATCGCCTCGAAGGGGTTGAGCGAAAGCCGCGCGGCGGCCCCGGCGCCCAGGACCACGATCATGGTTTCCCCGATGGCGCGGGACGCGGCCAGCAGGACGGCCCCCGCGATGCCCGGCAGGGCCGCCGGCAGGACGACCTGACGGATCGTCTCGCTATGGGTGGCGCCAAGTCCGAGGGACCCGTCGCGCATGGATTGGGGCACGGCGTTGATGATGTCGTCCGACAGCGAGGACACGAAGGGGATAAGCATGATCCCCATCACCAGACCCGCCGTGATGACGGCCGTGCCGCCCTGCATCCAGCCCAGGCCGCCGTCGCCGAAGACCACGAGGAGCGCCGGTCCGACGGTCAGCAGCGCGAAGAGGCCGTAGACGATGGAGGGGATGCCGGCCAGCACCTCCAGCATCGGCTTGGCCCAGGAGCGGACCCGGTGCGAGGCGTATTCGGAGAGGTAGATCGCCGACAGGAGGCCCAGCGGAACCGCCACGACCAGAGCGATCGCCGAAATGTAGAGCGTGCCCCAGACCAGCGGCAGGATGCCAAGCTCGGAGCCGCCGCCGAAGGACGGGCTCCAGGTCGCGCCGAAGAAGAAGTCCGAGGCCGGGTAGACCTGGAAGAACTTGATCGTGTTGAAGATGAGGGCCATGACGATACCGATGGTGGTCGCAATGGCGACCAGCGCGGCGGCGATCAGCAGGCCCTTGATCCCTGTCTCGACCTCGTTGCGGGCGCGCAGGGCGGGCGTGATGCGGCGGAGCGACCAGGCGGCCGCGCCCAGGGCCAGGGCCAGCACAAGGACGGTGAGAGCCCAGTGCGAGCGAGCGCTCAGCACGTCGTAACGGACGGCCGCGGCCAGGGTGGCGTCCGACACTTCGGAGCCCACGGCGACGCCGACCCCGGCCAGGCGGTCGCGAAGGCCCTCGGCGGTGGCCGAGCCGATGTCGCCCCCCAGAACGGTCAGCCCTTCGGCGACCCGGCGCACGTCGCTCATCAGAAGGGACATGTTGCCCTCCTGCCCGGCCATCATCGGGGCCACCATGCGCTCAAGGATGAAGGGCGCGAAGGCGGACCAGAGAGCCAGGAGCGCGAGCGACGGGATGAGCACCGCCATCGCCACGTTCCAGCCATAGGCGCCGGGGAGCGAGTGCATCGCCCGGATGTCCCCGCCCGCGGACCCCAGCGCACGGGTGCGCCCGGCAAAATAGCCGACAGCCGCGATCAGCAGAACAAGAAGGAAGAGCCAGCCAAGAGGCATAAAGATCATCCAATCGAAAAAGGGGCCAGCGCGCGGGATTTGCGCGCTGGCCCCGGGAGAAGGTCAGGTCACTCGGCCGGGGCGGCCATCACGGTCTCGTCGGCGACGGCCTGCTGAACGGTGGCCAGTTCCGGGTCGGACACAAGGCCGTACTCGGCCAGCGGGCCATCGGGACCGGCGAGGTCATCGGACACGAAGAACTCCACGTACTCCTTGAGGCCGGGGATCACGCCGATATGCGCCTTCTTGACGTAGAAGAAGAGCGGGCGCGACACCGGGTACTCGCCCGTGGCGATGCTCTCGGTCGAGGGGGTGACGCCGGCCATGGTGGCGACCTGAAGGCGGTCGGTGTTGTTCTCGTAGAACGCGAGGCCGAACACGCCCACGCCGGTCGGGTTGGCGTCGAGGCGGGCGAGCGTCTCGTTGTAGTCGCCGTCGATGTCGTTCGACACGCCGTCCGTGCGCAGCGTGAGGCAGGCTTCCTCGGCCGCATCCTCATCCATGCCGGAGGCGACAAAGGCTTCCATGGCCCCGGTGGCTTCGCAGCCGGCGAGGATCACGTTATCCTCGAAGACTTCGCGGGTGCCGTGCTTGGTGCCGGGGATGAAGGCCAGGATCTCCTGGTCGGGGAGGGCGGCGTCGATCTGGGACCAGTTGGTGTAGGGGTTGGCCACGACCTGACCATCCTGCACGACCTGCGCGGCGAGCGCGTTGAACCAGTGCTCGGGCGTGAAAGCGAAGGAGGGGCCGTCCTTCTGGGAGGCGAAGACGATCCCGTCATAGCCGATCCGGACTTCCATGACATCGGTCACGCCGTTGGCGGCGCAGGTCTCGAACTCGCCCGCGCGCATGGGACGGGAGGAGTTGGCGATGTCGATCTGGTTCTCGCCCACGCCTTCGCAGAAGCGCGCAAGGCCCGCGCCCGAGCCGCCACCTTCGACGACCGGGGTCGGGAAGTCGAAGTTCTCGCCGAACGCCTCGGCCACGATGGTGGCGTAGGGCAGAACGGTCGAGGAGCCGGCAACCTGGACGTTGTCGCGGGTCTGGGCCAGGGCCGGAGCGGCCACGAGGGCCAGCGCGAGGGCCGAGGCCGAAAGCTTCATGGAGGACATAGAAAACTCCTGGGTCATATCGGAAGGCGGTTCGTGACAGCCTGCGGCAGCCCTAGTCGCATGAGGCAACAGAATGCCAACATCTATGTAACAGATTTATGAAATCCGACGCGCTCAGCACGTTCCTGCGCAGGGGCCATCGACAGCGACAGGAGGCTGGTTCCGTGGTCAGCTCGGGACCCGGCATCCTCCATAGGCGCTTCAAGGGATGCGCCCCCTTCAGCGAGCCCACGTTCGCAATGGGAAAGCCGAATGGAGGCATCCAGCCCCCGATCCAGACCTCACTCCTTTGTCGCGCGCCGAGGCAGCCCCAAAAGGGGCGCAGATTCGTGACACGTATGTGACATGGGCTTGACCCTGACCTCCGCGCGCCGATCCGCGCCACTCTAATCGTCGTTCAGGGCCGCCTGCATCATCTGGCGGTAGGTTTCGAACTCCTCCGGCGTGTCGCGCCGGATCGACTCCAGCACCGACAAGAGCGAGTTCAGAAGAACGTTGAACGCGAACTCATGCGGGCGATCCTGTCCTACGCCGTCCGCGTCCGCATAAATATCGAGGAGCACGCGACCGACACTTTGGGCAAGGGGGTCCAGGCCGCCCAGCTCCGAAGGTTCACACAGGTCCCGCATCGATTCCCCTTGGGTCCGCCCGCCAATCTCATGGCTGGCGCTCGTCTAGCTCGCTTCGCGCCGGACCTCTACAGCCGACAGGATGCACCGGCAGAGTGACCGACCCAGTCGTTTCGGGGCAGGTTGCGCCCGCGGCGTCATGGCCCCGTTTCGGATCCGTCAGAGACTCCCCCCGCCTTCGGACCGCCCGGATCATGGGGCTGGGTGACGCAGTCTCCTGTTATGGGCGGACCGGCGAATCCTTTGTGCTGCCATGCAACGAAGCAGGTCCATACCGCCGGTCTGACGGGCGTCAGTCCTAAGACAGCGGGCCGCCCTGTTTCCAGGACGGCCCGGCACTTGATCGGAAAGCCGGATCAGAGCAGGCCGCGTTCCCAGGGCCCGGTGATCGCGAAGGTCACGCCCGGCGACTGAAGGTTGACGAACAGCCACTTGCCCGAGGGGTCGAAGGTCGCGCCGGCCCATTCGGTGTCGCGATAGTCGCCTTCGCGCACGAACTCGGCCGACTTGCCGGCCTGCCGGATCTCCGTCGCGGTGATCTGCACGTTGTTCTTCGCAAAGATGTAGGTCTCGCCCGCGGGGGTGAGGCCCATCAGGCGCTCGCCCATGCCGAAAGCGTCCTCGACCCCGCCGCCGTCCTCGCACAGCAGCACGCCGCCGCGCGGGCTGACGGTGATGTTGTCGAAGTTGTTGCCCGCGACCGGGTTCTCGGACTGGAATACGCAGGTCAGGGTGTCGCTCGCCGGGTCGAAGGTCCAGACCGAGCCGTCGCCCCGGCCAGCCACGCCGAAGTCCTCGGAGGCCGGGTCCGTGTCGGTGCCCGAGGAGGTGTCGACGATGTACATCAGCCGCTCACGGGGGGAGTACCAGATGCCTTCCAGGCGCGACATGCGCAGGGCGCCCAGGTCGCGTCCCTGCACGAAGGGGCCAGAGGCGGTGTTCTCGGCGTCGAAGGGCGCCTCGGTGAAGGGCTGGGGCGCGAGGTCCGGGTCCTCGACCTCCACCCATTCGAGGCGGTGCTGGTCGCCCATGGAGGGGGTGAGGAGGTCGGCCTTCTCGGTCCCGACCACCTTGGCCATGTAAAGCGTGCCGCCCTGCTCCAGCGCGCCCAGACGCTGGCTCTGGTCGTTGGGCACGAACTTGTAGAGGCCGGACTGGTTGCGATCGTCCTCGGTCAGGTAGAACGCGCCGCCGATGGGGTCGAAGGCGGTGGCCTCGTGGTCGAACCGGCCCATGGACTTGATCGGCACGCCCGAGGTCTCCCCCGTCTCGGGCGAGACCTCGAACATGTAGCCGTGAGGCTGGCCGCCCACTTCGGTGAAGTCGGACTTGTCCTCCTCGCCCGTGAGCCAGGTGCCCCAGGGGGTCAGGCCGCCCGCGCAGTTGTTCCAGGTGCCGCCCAGGGCGGGTGCAGCTTCCGTGAACTTGCCGTCCACGAAAAGGAGCCGCGTGGTGCCGCCCGCCGCGGGGCCGGTGATCTCGTTGTCGTCGTCATCCTCGCCGATCAGCGCCGTGCCGCGGTCGTAGAAGCCCGGCGCGTCGATGGTGCCGTAAAGCGGGTTCACGGTGGCTTCGTGGTTGCGGATCAGCGTGATCTCTTCCCGGCCCCCCACGAGGCGCGAGCGCACCACCGCCATGCCGTCGTGGTTGGTGGGGTTCGGACGGCCGTCGGCCATCGTGTCCCCCGACCAGCCGAAGGATTGGTAGGTGAACCCTTCGGGCAACTGCAGCAGCGGCAGGCCCGTGGTCTGGTCGAGCACCGGAGCGATGCGCCCATAGGGGGAAACGATGGGATCGAGCCGGGCCACGGCCTGCGCGCGGCGTCCCGACAGCCCGGCGAGGGGCACCGCCAGTGCGGCTGCGGCGCTGCCTTGCAGGAACAGGCGGCGTGAAGGGGCGATGGGGAACTTGACTGACATGGGGCGCTCCGTGGCTGGCATTGGGCTAGCAGGGTCGGGGCGCTGATATCGTGGAGGGGTGACAGGCGCGTCTCGGGCGGGTGACATTCTCATGACGCGCAGACCGTCAGCTTGGACCGGCAAGGGTCCGGGCGGTGACCTACAGCCAGCCCCGGTTCCGGAAATAAAGGTACGGCGCAGCCGCCGAAAGCACCATCAGCCCCAGGGCCATCGGGTATCCGAAGGGCCAGCTCAGCTCCGGCATCACCTCGAAGTTCATCCCGTAGATCGAGGCCACCAGGGTGGGCGGCAGGAACACGAACGCCACCACCGAGAAGATCTTGATGATCTGGTTCTGCTCGAGGTTGATGAGGCCCAGCGTGGCGTTGAGCAGGAAGTCGATCTTGGCCGACAGGGTCCGCGCATGCTCCCCCAGGGCCACCGCGTCGCGCTGGATGACCTCGACGAACTCGCGGGGGTCCCGGCCCGGGCCGGCGGGGCCGGCACCGGATGGCGCATGGAATGACATCATGCGCGACACGCTGACGAGGCTTTCCTGCACCATGGTCAGGACCTCGGCCTTGATGCCGATCTGCTCCACGATGGCGCGCAGGTCATGCTGGAACACCTTGGCGGTCGTGCTCTTCTTGCGGAACACCGCGCGTGAGATGTGGTCGATCTGGTTGCCCACGACCTCCAGCGCATCCGCCAGCCGGTCGCCCATGGCCTCAGCCAGACCAAGGAGGACCTGCTCGCCCGAGGAGCAGGCCACGCTGCCCGGTCTTTGGGCCCTCACGAGGTAGGCCTGGAACGGCTGCGGCTCGGCATAGCGGACGGTGACCAGGGTCGCGCCCTTGAGGATGAAGGTGATGATCGTCTTGGCCGGCTCATCCGTGTCCAGCCCGACAAGCCCGACCATGGTCATAAACGCGGCGCCGTCCTCGCGGTAGAGGCGGGACGACAGCTCGATCTCCTCCATCTCGGCCTGGGTGGGGATCCTGATCCCGAGGAGCGCCTCGACCTGCGCGTTCTCCTGCGCCGTGGACCTCAGGAGGTCGATCCAGACGGGCCCCGTGACAAGACCGTCCGGGGCCAGGGGGCTTTGAACAAGACTTGTCGCGTCGTGGGAATAGGCTGTCAGCACGGCGGGCTCCTTGGTCCTTCCGGCGCTGGGCCGGATCGAGGATCATCAAGCGCCGTTGTGACACCAAATGGACCGGTGGCGGAAGGTCGTGCCGCTGGCATCCGTCTCGGGTGCCCGAGGGAATCCATCCCCGCACAATTGCCTTTCCAATGATCGCGCTCCTTCACGCCTTCGCCATCGAGCAGCGCCGTCGGCACAGGCCCGAACCCCATCCAAGGCGCCACGGTCCCTGCAACCACTGACTTTTCCCCCCGAAACTCTCCCCCAGCATGCGGGGGGCCGGACGCCGCCCCACCGCTCGCCCATATTTGAGCACCCTAGCGCGACGGACATTGCCCGCTCGCGCGTTACATCGCCCGTGACCTCCGCGCGGCGGGGCGCGTTCGGACAGGAGGGGCACCATATGCGGATCGGGCGACGTGCGGGGCTCGCGGTGGCGAGGGGACTTCTGGGGGCCATGCTCCTTGCGGGCGTGGCCTCGGCGCAGCCCGTCGGGGGGCCTCCCGGCGGAGGTGGGCCGGAGGGACCGGTCGAGGTCGGCACCGTCACGCTCTCCCCGGAGCAGGTGCCCTACACCCTGACCCTCCCCGGCCGGGCCGTGGCCTCCGAGGAAGCCGACCTCCGCCCCCGGGTGAGCGGCGTGATCGAGGAGGTCGCCTTCCGCCCCGGCCAGCCCGTGGAGGCCGGTGACCTCCTCTTCCGCATCGAGGACGACAGCTATGCCGTTGCGGTCGCCGCCGCCGAGGCTTCCGTAGCCGGGGCGCAGGCCAGCGTCGCGACCGCCCAAGCCACTGTGACGCGCTACCGGAGCTTGGAAGGATCGGCCGTCACCCGCGCCGACTTGGAAACCGCCGAAGCCACCCTGTCTCAGGCCGAGGCCGCCCTCGCCGCCACCGAGGCCACGCTGTCCTCCGCGCGGCTCGACCTGGAGAGGACCGAGATCCGCAGCCCCATCGCGGGCCTTCCCAGCGTTCCGGCGGTCTCCACCGGCGAACTCGTGACTGCGAACCAAAGCGAGGCGCTCGCCACCGTGACGCGGCTCGATCCCATCTACGTGGACGTGGCCGAGTCGAGCGCGCGCATGCTGCGCATCCGGGACCGGATCGACGACGGCGAGCTTGCTCCGGGCGAGGTCCTGGGCTTCGGGCTCGTGCTGGAAACCGGCGCGGTGCTGGACGGGCAGGGCACTCTCGTGACCCCGGGCACCCAGGTCTCGACGACCACCGGGACCGTGGACATCCGCATCGAATTCGCGAATCCCGACCGACTGATCCTGCCGGGCCAGTTCCTCCGGGTGGAGGCGACGCTCGGCACCAGCGAGGCGCTCCTCGTGCCCCAGCGGGCCACGAGCCGCGCGGCCAACGGCGCCCTCACGGCCTTCGTGGCGCGGGACGGCACGGCCCACGAGGTGACGCTGACCTCCACCGGCTCCCACCGGAACGCCTGGATTGTGACGGACGGCGTCGAGCCCGGCGACCTCCTGATCGTGTACGGGCTGAGCAACCTGCGCGACGGCGCCGAGGTGCAGGCGGTGCCTGTCACGATCGACGCGGACGGCGTCGTGCGCGACCTCGCCCCCATCGATACCAGTGCCGAGGGCGCCGCCCAGTCCAGCTCCGCCGAGGAGCCCGGCTCCGGCGAGGCCCAGCAGGCCGAGGCCCCGACGGCCCCCACCCCGGCGGCCTCCGCCACCGTTCGGGAGTAGCCCCATGGCCCGGTTCTTCATCTTCCGCCCGGTCTTCGCCTGGGTGCTGGCCATCGTCACCATGCTGGCCGGGGCCTTTGCCCTGACCACGCTGCCCGTGTCGCAGTACCCCGACATCGCGCCCGCTACGATCCGCATCTCCGCCTCTTATTCCGGCGCCACGGCCGAAGCGGTCGAGGGCTCCGTCACCCAAGTGATCGAGGACAGCCTGACCGGGCTCGACGGCCTCCTGTACCTTGTCTCTTCCTCACGCGAAGGCTCGGCGGGCGTCACGCTCACCTTCGACGGCGGCGTCGACCCGGTCGAGGCGCAGAACGAGGTGCAGGCCCGCATCCAGCAGGTCGAAGGCCGCCTGCCCGACGCCGTGCAGCAGGGCGGCGTGACGGTGTCGCGCTCCTCCTCCTCCATCCTGCTCGTGGGCGCGCTGGTCTCCACCACCGGAGAGCACACGACGCTCGAACTCGGCGACCTCCTGGCCGGGACCATAGAGGGGCCGGTCACGCGCACCCCCGGCGTGGGCGGGATCAGCAGCTTCGGCTCGGGCTACGCCATGCGGATCTGGCTCGATCCCCTGGGCCTCGTGGAATACCAGCTCACCCCCGCCGACATCGTGGCGGCGCTGGAGGCGCAGAACACCACCGTCTCCGTGGGCGCGCTGGGGACGCAGCCGGTCGTGCCGGGCCAGCAGTTCACCGCCACCATCACCGCGCAAAGCCAGCTCTCCACCGTCGAGGAATTCGAGGGCATCACCGTCAAGTCCGGCGAGGGCACGGGCGCCGTCTATCTGGGCGACGTGGCGCGCGTGGAGATCGGGCAGGAGCGCTACGGCGGCGATTCCCGCTTCGACGGACTTCCCGCCGCGGGCTTCGGCGTGAACCTCGCGAACGGGGCCAACGCCGTGGACACCGCCGCCGCCGTGCGCGCCACGCTGTCCGGCCTCCAGGGCGCGCTCCCCGACGGGGTGGAGATCCGCACCGCCTACGACACCTCGCCCTTCGTGGAGCTGTCCATCGAGCGCGTCCAGCACACGCTGGTGGAGGCCATCGCCCTCGTGTTCTTCGTCATCCTCCTGTTCCTCCAGAACTGGCGGGCGACGCTGATCCCCATCATCGCCGTCCCGGTCGTGCTCCTGGGCACCTTCGCCGTGCTGGCGGCCCTGGGCTACACGATCAACACGCTCACCATGTTCGCCATGGTCCTCGCCATTGGCCTCCTCGTGGACGACGCCATCGTCGTGGTGGAGAACGTGGAGCGCGTGATGCAGGAAGAGGGCCTGGGCCCCCTGGAGGCCACGGTCCGCAGCATGGGCCAGATCACCGGGGCGCTGATCGGCATCGCGCTGGTCCTGTCGGCGGTGTTCCTGCCCATGGCCTTCTTCCCGGGCTCCACGGGGGTGATCTACCGGCAGTTCTCGGTGACGATCATCTCCGCCATGGTCCTGTCGGCGCTGGTCGCGCTGATCCTGACCCCCGCGCTCTGCGCATCCTTCCTGCGCCACCGGCCCGAGGGGACGCGCTTCTTCCCCGCCCGGGTCTTCAACCGTGGCTTCGAGGGCATGACGCGCGGCTATGCGGGGGTCGTCGGGCGCATCGTCCGCTGGCCGGTCTTGGCGCTCCTCCTGCTCGGGGGCATCGGCGCGGGCGCCTGGGTCATCTACGGCCGCCTCGACAGCTCGTTCCTCCCCGC